>CAYMLC010000455.1:0-2979 GCA_964390765.1 uncultured Nitrospirales bacterium | reverse complement strand
GCGAGAATTGACCAAGATTATCCGCCGCTCGGAGGTACCGGTCGAGGCGATACTGGGCCGGGCGGCGCTGACCATCCAGGACATAGCGACGCTTCGGGTGGGCGATGTGATTCAGTTGAACACGTCCCCCAACGATGACATCGAGGTGCGGGTAGGCCAACAGCACATCTTTCGTGGGCGGCCCGGGCGCCAGGGCGACCGCAGTGCGGTGCTGCTCGACAGCGTGGTGCGCAACGAGAACCCGGGCAACGGCGAGGAGGCGGTGGCGTGACGACACCGGCGCGTTATGTAGCCCACCATTTTCTGCGGGGCGCGCTCGACGTTTTCGATGCGCTGCTCTCCAAGACCTTTACGCCGGAGATTCACGAGCTTACGCACGTGGCCATCGAGGATTACGAGGATCTGCTGGCCGAGCGGCCGGTGGTGTGGCGCGGCGAGATCGCGAGTGGCCGCGGCGGCGTGGTGCTGCTGATGACGCCTGGCGATACCCTGCGGCTGCACAACCTGGTGGCGGGCGTGGCGGACAGCGACAAGTCCACCCTGGAGGCTGAGGACTACAGCCTGCTGCGCGAAGTGGCGGAATCGAGCCTGGGCGGTGGGGCGACGGCGGTACTGGAACGTTGCGACCTGCCACCCGAAGCGCTGGCCGACGCCTACGTCGGTGAAGACGGTGCGGCGGCCGCCGGCACCATGACCGAACTGCTGAGTGCGGAGGCCACCCGCGCGGATTTCAGCGCGAGCGATGGCGAAGGATTCAGCTTTGAAGGCACGCTGCTGTTCTCCACCGCACTTGAACAGCTGGTGCCGGAGGCGCGTCTAGGCGAATTGGAGCAGCCGCAGTCCGCGCAGCCGGAAGCCGCCCTGAGCGATGCCGAGCTGCAGGACATCTTGAGCGGCGTGGATGCGGGCGCACCGGTGCTCTCGCCGGGCGCCGCGCAGGGGACCACAATTGACGCCCCCGCCACGGCCGCTACGCCCGACAACCTGGAAATGATTCTGGACCTGCGCCTGATGGCCACGGCGCGGCTGGGCAATGTCGAGATGCCGATCAATGATATTTTGAACCTGGGGCCGGGCTCCATTATCGAAGTCGGACACCTGGTCGATGAACCCATTGAATTGTTGGTCAACGGCAAGCTGATTGCGCGCGGCGACGTGGTGGTCGTGGACGAGAAGTTCGGCCTGCGCATCACCGAGATCGTGAGCACGCGCGAGCGGATCGAGAGTCTGCGTTGAGTAAGACCCTGGCGCCTGATACCGAGGCCGAGCTGTGGCTGCGCTATAAGGAGCAGCAGGACAGTGGCGCACGCGAAACCCTCATTCTCGCGTACATGCGCGTGGTGAAATTCATTGCGGGCCGCATGGCGCTGCACGTGCCGCAGTCGGTCGAGATGGACGACCTCATCGGCTGGGGCACGATGGGGCTGCTCGACGCGGTGGACAAATACGATCACACGCAGGACATCCGCTTCAGCACCTACGCTTCGATTCGTATCCGCGGCGCCATCCTCGACCAGATTCGCTCGCTCGACTGGGCACCGCGTTCGCTGCGGATGATGGCGCGCAAGGTGGGTTCCGCGCGCGACAAGCTGCGCCAGGAGCTGGGCCGTGAGCCCGACGCCCAGGACATCGCCACCCTGCTGGACACAACGCCGGAACACGTGGCCGATACCATGGCGCAGCTGCAGGCGGCGCAGATGGTCTCGCTGGACGATTATCTGCCGGCCGAAGATGCATCGGCCGCGCGCAAGGCCAACCTGATAGGTGACCAGGCGGCGCCCGACCCCCGCGCAATGGCCGAAGAGGGCGAGCGGCAGGAGCAGTTGGTGCAGGCGATTCTGCAACTGCCGGACCAGCAGCAGAAAGTGTTACACTTGTATTACTATGAGCAGTTGACGCTGAAGGAAATCGGCGTGGTGCTCAATGTGTCCGAATCGCGGGTGTGTCAGGTGCACAGCGCCGCGACCAAGAAGTTGCGCAAGGTGGTACGTGGAGAAGACTAGTGCCCCAGCCCATCGATCCCAATACGGAGTTTGCCCGTATTGCGATGACGGAGCGGATCCAGCAGATTGCGGATCGCGCTTCGCTGGTGGCGCAGAACCGGCAGACGCTCGCGGCTGAAGAGGCGCTGCTGCAGCGCGAGACGCAGGTGGGCGAGCCGGAGGCCAAGGGCGGCGAAGTGGACACCGAAGCCCGCCGGCGCAACCCCTTCATGGGCCGGCGGCGCCGGCGCGAGCGCAACGAAGACGACGCGGAAGCGCACACCTTCTACAACGCGGACGAACGCCCGGAAGTGCTGGACGACGACGAAGGGCGCCAGCTCGACATCAGCATCTAATCGGAGGCGCAGGGAAGCCACGGCATGGGTTGGCAGACACTGATAACCACGCTGACGACGGGTCTGGCGATTCTGTCGTTTGGCGCCTTTTGTCTGTTGGTGGGGCTGTATTGGCTGAACGAGCGGCGGCAGAAGGCGACCTATGAACGGGCCAAGGCGGACCTGGCCGATACGGCGCTGCTGTTTCAGACCATGCGCGACGTGGTGCGCCAGCAGAAGAAGCTCGCCAAGGAATTCAACAGTGACCTGGACGCCAAGATCACGGGCGTGAAGCAGGTGCTGGCGCGCAGTCTGGAGAAGAACGAGAAGTTGTTCGAGCGGCAGCGCACCTTGACCGCGGAGCTGGAAGAGGCGAAGGCGCAGTTGGCCAGCCTGCAGGCACAACTGGGCCGCACCGCGCCCGCAGGCGGCAATACCGCGGCGACATCCGCCCCGCCCCGCACTGCCGATGCCCTGGCCCAACTGACGGCCGACCTGGGCCGCGCGCGCCGCCAGGGGGCCGGACCACGGGCCGCGTCCGAACCGGACCCCAGCACCCTGCGCGAAACAGGCCGCACCACGCAGCCGGCGTCTGATTGGGAGCGTGCGCCGCTGCGCACACCGCGCGCGGCCTTTCTCATGTTCGGGGTCTGACATGCGAC
>CAYMLC010000454.1:0-2982 GCA_964390765.1 uncultured Nitrospirales bacterium | reverse complement strand
GGCGCATCGTGATCGCGGCGGCGGAGGATGTGGGCAATGCCGACCCGCAGGCGCTGTCGGTGGCGGTCAGCGCCTTTCAGGGCAGCGAGCTGGTGGGTTGGCCCGAGGCGCGCATTCTCCTGGCGCAGGCCGCGTGTTATGTGGCGTGTGCGCCGAAGAGCAACGCCAGCTACCTGGCTATCGACGCCGCCGTGCGCGACGTGCGCGAGGGCAAGACGGTAGCGGTGCCCCCGCACCTGCAGGACGCGCACTATGCCGGCGCGAGGAAGCTGGGCCGCGGCACCGGCTACGATTACGCGCACGACGGCCCGGATGGCTACGTAACGCAGGACTATGGCGTGCCGCGCGGCACCTATTACCGGCCGGTGCCCCGCGGTGCCGAGGCGGCCTTTGCCCAGTGGCTGGCGGAACTGGACCGGCGCGACGCCGAGCAGGGAAAGGACGAGCAGGATGCCGGGTTGGCGTAGTGTGGGTCTGTTTGGCGGCGGCTGCCTGACGGGGCTGGTGGTGCCGGTGCTGCTGCTGTTCCTGGCCGCGCTGTTCCTGCAGGAGCAAGTGGCCGCCCTGCGCACCGGGCAGCTGGGCCCGCCGCCGGTACCCAGCGGGGTGCGGGTCCCCTACGACTGGCAGGTCGAGACGCTCGACGGCGAAGCCGTGCCCGCCACCGAATGGGCCGGCCAGCCCGTCTTCCTCACCTTCTGGAATCCCACGTGCCTGTCGTGCCTCGCCCAGTTGCCGCGCGTGAACGCGCTCTATGAAACACTGGCCGACCGCGACATCGCCTTCGCTGCGGTCTCCGTGGTCGACGACCCCACCCTGCCGCAACTCGTGCTCGAGCGCGACCTCTATCTGCCGGTCTACACGCTCGACGGCTGGCCGCCGCCCGCGATGGGCATCGACGAACAAGCGAAGATGCCCACCACCCTTGTGCTGGACCACACCGGCGCCATCCGCCTGCGGGTGACGGGCGCCTTTGACTGGGGCCACCCGAAGGCCGTGGCCTTTCTCGACCGGCTGGCGCTCGAGGCCGCCGCCACCCTGCCCGAAGCCGAAGGCGAAGGCTGAACCCGGCACCATGAGCGAGCCCGTCTTCCGCTATAAGCAGAGCCGCTTTCAGCAACTGCGCGGCTTCTGCTATGCCGCCGCGGCCGGGTCGATCAGTAAGGCGGCCGAGCGCCTCTATCTCACCCAGCCCAGCGTATCGCAACAGATTCAGGCGCTCGAGCGTGAACTGGGCGTCAAACTGTTCGAGCGGCGCGGGCCCAAGATCCGGCTGACGCCCGACGGCGAGACGCTCTATGACCTGGCCATGCCGCTGGTCGAAGGGCTCGACAACCTGGATGCGGAATTCAATGCGCGCCGTGGCAACCCCGACCGCGGCCGTGTGGATATTGCGGCGGGCTGGAGCACCATTCTGTATGTGCTGCCGGACTACGTGGAGGCCGTGCGGCGCAAACACCCGAACATCGAACTGAAGGTGCACTCGCTGACCGGTGAAGCAGGTCTCGACCGGCTGCGTACGGGCGAGGTCGACTTTCTGGTGGGGCCGCTGCTCACCGTGCCGGCCGACGTGGTGTTTCATCCCGTGGTCAGTTACGACCCCCTCTTGATTACCAACCCCGACCACCCCCTCGCCCAGCAGGAAACGCTGACCCTGCACGAGATAAGCCAGTATCCGTTTATCCTGCCCCCCGGCCACTTGAGCACGTGGCGCACCGTCGACCATGTGTTCAAGCAAAATGGGCTGCCCTACGATGTCGCCATGGAAGTGGGCGGCTGGGAGGTCATCAAGAAATACGTCGAACTGGGCCTCGGCATCTCGGTCATCATGAGCGTGTGCATTACCGGGCAGGAAAACCTCGCGGTGATTCCCGCCGGCGAATGGTTTCCCAAGCGCACCTACGGCGTGGCGTTGCGCCGCGGCAAGAAACTGAGCCCGCCCGCCAAACGCGTGTTGCGCCTGATCCTGCCTGAGCTGTCTACGGATTGAGCGGATGAGGAAGAAGAAAAGAAAGCAAAGACGCGTTGGCCACAGATTGCACAGATGGCACAGATAAGGCGTGGAGCCTCCGCGTGGAAATCAATGGAGGAAGCATTATCCACCGATTTATGTATCCACCGATTTATGGAATGAAGAGGATTAAAGAACAAATGCAAGAAGAAGGGAAAGAAGAAGAAAAAGAAGAAGAAAGAAAAGAAAGAGAAGAGAAAATGGGGGCAAGAGCGAGAGGGAAAGTAAGGGAAAAAGGGGAATGATAAATCAGGGGATAAGGTCAACGTGACCCAGCCCCTCCCTCTTCCCCTCTTCCCCTCTTCCCCTCTTCCCCTCTTCTCCTCTTCCCCTTCCTCTACCTCCTCTCCCCTCCCCATCCGTGACATCTGTGCAATCTGTGGCCAAGCCCCTCCCCTCTTCTCCCTGCCTCATCCTCTTCCTCTTCCTCTCCCTCTTCTCTTCCCTCCCCAATCCTCTTCATCCCCATAATCGGTGGATAACCCGCCGTCCCCAGACACCCAACCGTTATGCTAGGCTACCGCCCATGAATCTTCCCAACACCCTCACCACGAATCCCCGCGCCGTGCGGGCGGTCGGCGTGCAGCTCTACTTCCTGCCCGTCGCCACGCGCGTACCGCTCAAATTCGGCGCCGAGACCCTGACCTCCGTAACCTGTGCGCGCGCCGCCGTAACCGTGGCCGATGCCCAGGGCCGCCGCGCCACCGGCTGGGGCGAGACGCCGCTGAGTGTGCAGTGGGTGTGGCCCAGCGCCCTGCCCTATGCCCAGCGGCACGACGCATTGAAGCGCTTCTGCCACACCCTCGCGCACACCTGGGCCACCCACGACGACACCGGCCATCCACTCAGCGTGGGCTATCGTTTCATCGAAGAGACACTGCCCGCCCTGCGTGAAGCGCACAACCCCGCGCAGCCCGATGCAGCCATGCCGTGGCTGGCGGCGCTGGTGTGCAACAGCGCATTCGACATCG
>CAYMLC010000453.1:0-3006 GCA_964390765.1 uncultured Nitrospirales bacterium | reverse complement strand
ATCGCGCCGCTGCTCGACGACCTCGGCAGGTGGATTGGCAACTACGCGGGCAACCTGAGCGGCCTGCGCGGCAACCGCCGCCCCCGCAGCGTCTAGGCGCGGCGGCGTGCCCGGCCCGCGCATTGCCATCGATGCGCACGCGATTGGCACGCGTGCCGGCGGCAACGAAACCTATATGCGCACGCTGCTGGGCGCATTGGCGGCACACGCACCCGAGGCGGAATGGCGCGCCCTGGGCCAGCCCGAGGCCCTGGCCGCGGCGGGCATCGACCCCGCCCGCACCGTACCGCTGACCGCCCGCAACGCGTATATGCGCATGGCGCTGGAACTGCCCTGGCGCGCGCGCAGCATCAGCGCGCAGGTGCTACACGTGCAGTACACGCGCCCCCTGTGGATACCCTGCCCCTATATCGTAAGCATGCACGACCTGGTGGGCCTGCACTTGCCCGCATCGTTACCACGCGCCACGCGCTGGCGCCTGCGCCACTTCAGCGGTACGACCGCCCGCCGCGCGGCGGGCATCTTCGTGCTGACGCGCGCCATCCAGCGCGAGATCATGGACGCCTACCACATTGCCGCCGAGCGCTTTCACCTGATTCAGCCCGCCCTGGACACCGAGCGTTTTCACCCGTGCGATACGCCGGGCGCGCTGGAAGCCATGCGGGCGCGTTACGGGCTCCCCTCGGAGTACGTGCTCTACCTGGGCCTGTTGCATCCGCGCAAGAACGTTGGGCGGCTGGCCCGGGCCATGGCGCGGCTGCCGCAACACGGGCACGACCTGCCCCTGGTGGTGGCGGGGCCGCGCGCCTGGCTCGTCGACACGGTGCTGCGCGAGGTCGAAGACGCCGGACTGGGCGCGCGGCTGCGCTTCACGGGCTATGTGAATGAAAGCGACCTGCCGCTGCTCTTGGCCGGGGCGCGGGTCTTCGCCTACCTCTCGCGCTACGAGGGCTTCGGTATACCCGCGGTCGAAGCGCTGGCCTGTGGTGCGCCCGTGCTGGCCGCAGACATTCCGGTCTTGCGCGAGGCTACTCTCGAGCAGGCGGCCTATGTCGACCCCCTCGACGACGAGGCCGTGCTGCACGGGCTGCTGGCCCTGCTCGAGGACAGCGAGGCACCCGCACACGCGCGCGCTGCCAGCGTGCGGCTGGGCGAGCACTACACCAGCGCGCGCATGGCGCAGGCGGCGCTGGCAGGTTACGAAGCCGCGGCGGGGGGCGGCTGAAGCAGCACGCCGGCGACGCGGTCGATCAGGCGGTACAGCCATTCGAGTACGAGGCCGAGCGCAAACCAGAAGGGTGCGTAGAGCAACGTGATCTGGCCGTGCAGGTTGAACGCCTTGTCGCTATAGTCCCATAGCACAAGCCCAACGGCGTTAAAGGCAAGCCCCGAGAAATACTCGACCACGAAAATGCCCACCATATACGCGAGTGCACGCTCGGGCAGGGACAACCCGCGTGCCCGCAGCCAGCCGCCGACCGGCCCGATCACCAGACCCAGCAAGCCATAGACGAGAACCATCCAGGGCGAGGTCCGCCCGTGCATGTTCCAGTTGCCGTCGAGCAGTTGGAAGGCGGCAGTGAAGTGCACCTCGATCAGGAGGCCTAACCAGCCGAACAAGAGAAATCGCAAGAGTGCACGGCGCATGAGCAATCACCTCGGGAGACAGGGTTGACCCTTCCCTTATACCCTACCCGGCGGCAACGGTCGCGGTGCCGTGAGCAGGGCCTCGACCGCACGCCGGAAAGGGGCGCCGAAAGCGTGTTCAAGCGTTTGCGCGACGCCGGGGTGCAGCCGGGTGGCCTCTGCCGGGCGGCGGCGGTTACAGGGAAAGCGCAGGGCATCGTCCTGCACACTGAGCGTGGGCGGACGGCCTTCACTCAGCGCGAGCGGCCAAAGGGCACACACGGCCGGTTTGGCGGCGTAGGGGTCTTGCCCCAGGTCGAGCGCCGCACTGTGCAACGCGCACAGCGGTTGGCCGGCCGGCCCGTCGTACGAGAAGATGCAGCGCCCGCTCTCCTGGGTGGCCAGCGCCAGCCGGGCCCCCTCGGTCTCTTCAAAGGGGTCCTCGAAATCGCGCGCGCCGTCTCGCAGCCAGGGCGCATAGCGGGCGGCATGCGGCAACAGCCCCACAATGCGGGCCTCTTCGCGCGCGGCCACGGTCACTTCGTAATGCGCGCAACAACGCCGCGCGCCGTGGCAGCGTTCGGGGGCGCAGGTGTGCGCCAGGCGGCGCAGCGCGCCGACATCGATGCGCACGCCCCGCACGATGGGCCAGCTACCGGTGGGCGGACTCATGCTCGCATTGTGCTTTTTCGAGGGCGTATCCTCAAACGTGTTGCACCAGTCCAACCACCTGCAAGAGACCGCCATGAGCAAGACCCTCACCTTCGACCACGCGCCCAGCTTCGGGCCCATCTACCGCCGTGTCCTCTTTGGCCGCAGCAGCAAGCATGCGCCGGGCAGCCCACTGCCCGAGATTGCCGCCGTCTGGCCCGGCGCCCAGGCGGACGCCGACAAGGTAAAGGCTTATCGCGAGGCCGTCGGCCTGCCGGCGGGCGACACCCTGCCCCTGCTCTATCCGCACGTGCTGACTTCGGGGCTGCACCTCAGCATTCTCAGCGACCCCGACTTTCCCTTCTCGCTGCTGGGCGCCGTGCACGCGCGCCAGCACTGCATTCGCCACCGCCCCATTCTGGTCAGTGAATCGGTGGACGCCGCGTGCCGCGTGGCGGAATCGCGCGTGGTGAAGGCCGGTATCGAGTTCGACGTGACGACGGTGCTCGAAGTGGGCGGTGCACGCGTGTGGGAGGCGATCAGCACGTACCTGGTGCGCGGCAAGAAGTTCGGGGAACCACAAGAGCCGCCGGCACGCGCGAAGCTGGAAGACCTGCCCGACGGTGAAGAAGTGGGCGCCTGGAAGGTCCCCGCCAATATGGGCCGCCGCTATGCCGGCATTACGGGCGACTACAACCCCATCCATATTGCGGATATCACGGCCAAGCT
>CAYMLC010000452.1:0-3011 GCA_964390765.1 uncultured Nitrospirales bacterium | reverse complement strand
CAACTCCAGGTCTGCGCGAAATCGACTCCCAGCCGCAGGCCCGTGCGTACACTCTCGACCTTGGGCTGCTTGACGAAGGGCGCGTGGATGGTAATGGGCGTGCCGCGGTTCAACGCGAGCACCGCATTGATCCGCTGCAGGAAATCGGCCGTGCAGTCCCAGTAGCCATATTCATCCTGCGCCTGCGCGCCATAGTACACGTCGGCGATGCCCAGGGCCTCGGCACAGGCCGCCGCCATCGACAGCAGCATCATGTTGCGGTTGGGCACATAGGTCGGCGGATGGCGCAGGTCGGCCGCGCTCAGGGTGTCCATCGCCGGCACGGCGGCGCCGCCCTCGACCAGGGTACTGCCGGGTGCCAGCATCGGCCCCAGAAAGCGCAGGTCCACCACGCGGTGTTCGTCCACACCGGCCGCGGCGGCCTGGGCGGCGGCGGCATCCAACTCGCGCCGGTGCCGCTGGCCATAGTCAAAGCTGAGCGCATGCACCGGGCGCAGACCCTGTTCGCGCACCACGTGGTGCAACAGCACGCTGGAATCGATGCCGCCACTCAAGAGGACCAAGGCGCCGTGCGGGGCCGCCCGCGTCAACGCGCCGCGGGCTCCGCGGGTGTGGGGTCTTCGGCGCCGGCGGCCGCTACGGCCTGCGCCACGGCCTGGCGGCGTTCCATCAGTTCGCGCCACGTAGTGAGGATAATGCCCTCATCTTCGATGTACTGACGCAGGCGCGGGTCGAGCATGGCCAGGGTGTCGCCGTGGCGCGTGTCGGTGCTGGTGGTGAAGCGCGCCATCTCATCGGTCGGCCACGCGCAGTGGTTCACGATCTCGAGAATGCCGGGCTTCATGTTTTCCAGCACCTCGATATAGCGGTCGGTCTTCTCTTCCTTACTCCAGCCGTAGCTGTCGGCGTGAATATCGTCGACCACGGGCAGCCCCGCATCCCACAGGCGCTTGGCAATGGCGGGCGCCATCAGGGTGGCGGCCGCATTCTCTTCGCGGATGTAGTGCAGGTGGCCACCGGGCCAGAGCACGGGAATCTGTTCTTCGATGCCGATGCGCACGTACAGCTCGATAAAGTCGCGGCTGCTGAACAGCGTGCCCATGTGCGAGTCCAAGTGCGTGATGGGCAGGCCCATGCGGCGGGCGCGGTCGATCTGCGCGCGCAATTCGATCTCCACCTGCTCGACCGGTGCATTCGCCACCACATCGGGCACGTTGTCGTAGAAGGCGCCATCTTCATCGACCAGGTCGGGCACCTGGGCCGCACCGGCCAGTGGGCCCCAGCGGTAGTGGTCCCACTCGCTGGTAAAGGTGAGGTGCAGGCCGGCATCGATCTCGGGATTTTCCTTCACCCAGTCCACGAATTCGGGCACCCACGGACAGGGCATCATGATGCTGACCGATGTGGCCACGCCCTCGGTCAACGCCTTCTTCGAGCCGAGATTGGCGGAGTGCGACATGCCGGCGTCGTCGATGTGAAAGATGACCACGCGCGCATCGGCCGGCCAGCCGAGGCGCTCGGCGTAGGTGGGTTCGGGCGCTTCGGCCCCCGCAGCAGTAACCAGGAAAAGAAGGGTGGCCGTAACCATGCTTGACAATCTCCCGCAGCCTTTACGCCAAGGCCGGGAGTATGCCAGAGGGGGCGACGCGCGGCCAAACGGGGGGCGTTTCGAACGCGCGCTCGGGCAGCATAACATTGACCGTCTTGGGCTTATCTGCTAAAACTACGCTGCGGCGGGGTGGAAGGGGAAACAACCGCCCGCCGCCGGGCCAGTATGTATGAGCAATAACGCCGACGCCCAACAGGGCCACCATCATGACTTGGACGCCGACGCGGTCTGCGCGGCGTGCGGGACCGTCAACCCTGAGGGCACGCTGCTTTGCAAGACGTGCGGCAACAATCTGCGCGACCAGCGGCAGGCCCGGCTGAGCGCGGAGACCGCGGAAGAGGCGGTCGCCGACCAGCCCCGCCACCCGTTTCTTTCCCGGCTGGTTGTGGTGCTGGCGTTGCTGGTGCTGATCGCGGTGATTGTAAACCTCGAGACGGTGGTCACCGCGCTGGCCAATGTGAGTGCACCGGTCAGTGGCAGTGGCGGACCCGCGCTCTATAGCGGGGCGCTGGGCGCCGAGCTGGACCGGATGGCGCTAACCATAGAAAGCGCGCTGCCGCCGCGCCAGTCGCTGCAGCAGGTGGTCGATACGGCTGCGCTGCGCCCTGAACTGCCGGGCACCTATGCGCTCTACCGCAACGCCGGCCTGAGCGTGCAGCCCCTTGGTGCGGCGCTGGTGACCGAACGCGAAGACGGCATGGCCTTTGTCGCGCGGTTGTACAACGGCATGGAAGTGCGTGGCCTCGCCCAGCCCCAGGGCGCCACCGGGTGGCTGGCGGACTGGGATTCGACGGTGGCCGAACGCGACGGCGAACTGTTCAGCGTGGCCGGCGTGGCCCAGCGCACCGCGGAAGGCCGGGTGGAAGGCCAGGGTGTACGCGGCGACCAGGATGGGAACTTCGTGTTCTTTGCGTTGCCCATTGCGCTGCCGGCCGCGGGTGCACCGTGATAGGTGCGCAGGCCATCTGGCGCACACCCACCCCCAAGCCCACAACGCACGCGCGAGACGCTGTAGGAGTTTTACATGTCTGAATCCGGCGCTACGTTTATGGACCGCCTGCGCGCCGGGCTGGGCCGAAGCCGCTCCGGCCTGGTCGACGGCGTCCGCCGCATCTTCGGCCGCGGGGTCGACGCGGATACGCTGGAGGAACTGGAAGGCCTCTTGATTCAGGCGGACCTCGGCGTGGAGACGGCGATGGGGCTGGTGGCCGACCTGCGCGAGCGCGCGCGGCGCGAAGGCCTGCGCGAGCCGGACGCGTTGATGAACGCCCTGCAGGATGAGATTCGCAGGCGGCTGGCGCCGGGCGACCACAACATGACGTGGGATGCGCCCAATGGCCCGCCGCACGTGACCCTGGTCGTCGGGGTGAACGGCACCGGCAAGACGACCACCATCGGCAAG
>CAYMLC010000451.1:0-3029 GCA_964390765.1 uncultured Nitrospirales bacterium | reverse complement strand
CACACCCCGCAACGAACTGTTGATAACCGGACTCGGTCCGCCAGACTGCGCCACAATCACGTTCTTCGCCGCTGTGCCCTTAGCCATTCCCTTGCTCCCCTTCCGCTGTCGAGGCAGCGCCGCCGGGCGGCGCCGGCCGCATGTCGAACTGCGCGATAAACTCCGCGCGCGTCGTATTCATCAACTGCGCCAGCAGGCGGCTGGCGGTCATGTAATCCGGGTTCGACGCCAGCACCCGCTGCAGCCGCTTCACGGCCGGGCCCGGCCCCTGCAGCAGGTACTCCGCCATCGCGAGGTGCACCTGTTTGTGGGGCGGGGCACCCGGGCCCGACACGTCTTCGCGCAGGCGTTCGGCGGCCGCCAGCAATTGCGCATGGGCCGCGCCCGGTTGGCCGGCGCGCTCGAGCAGAATGCCGCGGAACAGCGCCGCTTCGGCAAAGCCAGGGTCGGCGTCCAGTGCATCGCCCAGCGCGTCGGCGGCGTCGGCAAAGCGACCGAGCCGGGTCAAGATGGCGGCGCGGGTCACATGCGCGTCGGGAAAGCTGGGGTCGAGTTCGACGGCTTCTTCGGCGCGGCGCAGCGCACGCTCATGCTGCGCACGGCGCAGGGCGCGGTTGGCCTCGTCGTTCGCCTCGATTGCGGCGATCACGTAGGTGCGCGCCTGCGTGGCGCCGGGGTGGTCTGTCGCGCTGCCCGTTTCCGCGGGGCTGCGCGCTTGCGTGGCCGAAACCGCCGGGGTGGGGGCGGGCGCACAGCCCCAGAGGATGCCGGTCCACAGCACCAACGCCGCAACCATTGCGCACCTTCGGTCCACGGCTACACCTCGAGCGGGGTATAGCTGTAAAGGCGATAGAGCATCTCGCCGGCTTCGCGCACCAGCAGCTTGCCGTCGTCTTCGGCGTCCACCCAGTCGGCGGGATCGACGGTGGCCGGGTCGCGATAGCCGAGGTTGATGGCCGCGCAGACGTCTGGCGGGATGGCCGTCGCGAGCGTCACCTGCACGCGCGGCCGCTCGACGCCGTTTTCATAGGTGCCATGGCCGCGCACGTGGGTGCTGTGCGCCAGGATGCCGCCGGGGATATCGGCGAACTTGTCCATCTGCTTGGTGAAGTAATCGCGCACATGATAGCCAATGCGGCGGATAAGGTCGCCGTGCGTGACGCTGACCTCGGCCACGTGCGGCGCATAGATGATCAGTTCGCCGCCATCGGCCACCACCGGCTCCAGCTTGTACATGCACTTGCCGGCCACCCACACGTCGTCGTACATGAGCGGCGCCATGGCCAGCACGCTGCGAAACGGCGTCTCCTTGTACACCACATGGGTCTCGGCCGAGAGGTCGGCGGCGCGGTCCCACGCCGCTTCCGGCGTCCCATAGAAGACCGCCTTGGTCTGCTTGCGTACCACCGTCAGGCAGAAGGCGCGCTTCTCCGTGGGAATCATCGCGGCGGCACGATTGATCACCTGGCGCACCGGCGTATCCTTCGTGCCGTTGATGTTGTAGTTCGTAATCAGCGCGCCCAGCCAATGAAACATGTTCAGCACTTCGGCCCCGCTGACGCCGGGAAAGAAGTACTTGTTGCCGCCACTGAACCCGACGACTTCGTGCGGGAACACCGGCCCCACCACGCACACGCGGTCATAGTCGAGCACGCGCTTGTTGATGGTCACCTCGACGCGCTGGTGCAGGCGGCCCAGCGACAGCTCGGCCACGTCCGCCTCTTCCAGCGTGCCGATGTGCGTCAGCGCATCGGGGTCTTGCCAGGCGTGGTTGTAGATGCCCACATCGCCATACGTCTCGGCGCGCTCTTCGGCGCTCAGCCCGAAGTGCTTGAGAATCGCGGTTTCCGGCATCGGGGGGTGGGTGCCCAGCGCGATAAGGAAGTCCACCTGCCGTGCGCGCCCGTGCAAGGCGACGCAGATAGCGCGGAAGACGGTCGGCATCGGCATACTGCGCGTGCCATCTGGCACGATAAACAGTGCACGCTTGCCGTCGTAGTCGTCTCCAGCCAGGGCCTCGTGCACGGCCTGCGTGATTTCGTCTTCGGTCAGCCAGCCCTCGGCGGCGACCCGTTCAAGGGGCATCGACGGCATCCTCCATCACGGGGCTCGCGGCGATTTGGAAACCCAGCTTGTCCAGTGTGGCGGCGGCCTCCGCGGCCGCGCTTCCGGCTTCCACGGTAAACGCCGAAAAGGTGCGCCGCACCGGATAATCGCGGCGCAGGGCTTCGAAGGCCAGAGCCCGTGCTTCGCCTTCGCGCTGCAGGGCAGCGCGACACGCTGTGCTCTCTTCCAGTATGTCATACGCCGCACGCACCACGCCATGAACCGGAGTCGCGTGTGCACCGTCAAGGGAAATGCGAGGCGGCTCGCCGGCCGGAAATCTGGCCGACGCAAGGGACCACGTGGGGGGCACATCGAGAAAACGGCACGCAGCTTCATAAACCTGTGCCGTCGCATTGATCTTGCTGTCGTACGCATAGCCCGCGATGTGCGGCGTCGCGATGAAGGCCGCCTCGACCAGTTGCGGGTCCGGGCTGGGTTCATGCTCCCACACATCCAGCACGGCGGCGCGGATGCGGCCTGCGTGCAGCGCATCCCGCAGCGTCACACTGTCGACCACGGGCCCACGGGCCACGTTGATAAGGCAGGTGCCGGGGCGCACGCGCTCGAGCAGTGCGCGATTGACGAGGTGCCGGGACGGGTAGGGGCCCTCGTCTTCGAGCGCGCAGTGCAGCCCGATAACCTCACAGTCGAGCAGTTCATCGAGGGGACGGTACAGCGGCTCGCCCGTAGCGCCGGCGCGGGGGGGATCATTGATTACCGGCCGCATGCCGAGCGCGCCCGCCGCGTGGGCCACGCGCCGCCCCGCATGGCCGAAGCCGACCACGCCAAAACGTGCGCCACGCAAGGTCAGGTGGCCCGCCGCCTCCAGTTCGAGCAGGGCCGCTACCACATAGTCGGCCACAGACTGCGCATTGCAGCCGGGCGCGTGCCCTTTTCAACCGCGCCAACGCCCCCATATCATC
>CAYMLC010000450.1:0-3050 GCA_964390765.1 uncultured Nitrospirales bacterium | reverse complement strand
TTCTAATAAAGTCGAACGGGTCATCCGCGAGATCACGGCCATTGGAATCGTACCCATGACAATCGCGGGGGGCTGCGACGGGCGCACCGGCGGCGCGGCAGGACACCGGGTGGCGGGCCCGCCACCGTGCGCGCGAAATCGAAGTCATGGCAGTGCCTCGGTTTTGGAAGAAGGACGCGAGTGTACCTGACCTCGCAACGTGTCTAAAGGCCGCGGCCGGACTAGCGCTCGTTGGCGGGGGGGTCGTCGGCCTGGTCGAGGTAGTAGTTGTAGTTCGGCGTCTCTTCGCCTTCGATGACTTCCCAGGCGTCGTTGGCATCGATAGCCGCCAGCAGGCGCGTGCGAATCACATCGTCACGCACCATTTTCGAGAGTGTCGCCATCACCTCGAGGTGCTCCTTCTCATGCCCCTGCGGCGTGACCACCAGCATCACCAGACGAATGGGCTGGCCGTCGGGCGCCTCCCAGTCGATGGGCTCGCGCGCAATGCCCAGCACGCCCTGTATCGAGTTGCCGCGCTCCACCCGGCCATGCGGGATGGCCGTGCCCAGGCCCAGCGCCGTGCTCATGCTGCGTTCGCGCTCTTCCACCGTGGCCAGGAGGGCGGCCCGTTCATGCTGGGGCACTTGGTGCGTGCGCGCGTAGAAGTCGTGCAGCTTGCGGATGGCCTCCCACTTGTCCTTCGCGCGCAGCGGCACCAGAATATATTCCTCCTGCAGGAACTCCATCAGGCGCCGCTGATCTTTGCCCACCTCGCGCGCACGGTGCAGGGCGAGGCGCGTGAAAAGCGGGCCAATCAATTCGTTGGCGGTCACCGCGGCCAGCACGACCGTCGTTGCCAGTTCGGCCACGTCGCGCGGAACCCGCGGGTCGCTCGAGAAGAGCACGACCAGGCCGATGCTGATGCCCGCCTGCGGCATGAGCGCGAGGCCGATGTTGCTGCGTATGCGCTGCGACGTCTGGCCGATATAGCCACCCACCCAGGCGCCCAGCAGCTTGCCGCCAAATCGCGCAACGACGAACGCAACGAACAGGGCACCGGCCGCGGGAATCGCGTCGAGCTTCAGCTTGAGCCCGGCCAGGGTAAAGAAGGCCACGAACAGAAGTGGCGTGATGGGCTTGAGAATGTTGACCTGGCGCTGGGTGTGCGGCGAGGCGTTACCCAGGTAGATGCCAAGGAAAAGGGCCGTCAGCAGCGAACTGAAGCCGAGCCACGTGGCGAGGCTGACGGCCAGCAGCACGGTCAGGAAGATGGCGCTGAAGTCCTGGATACCGGGCCAATGCGTCAGCCGGTCGCCCAGAATGCCCAGGGTGATACCCAACGCGCCCGCCCCGAAGAGCTGCCAGAGCGTGTGGGCGCTGCCAAGCGCGAGCGGGATGCCGTTGTCGCCGTGCTCGTAGTAGTCGATGAGCATCGTGAAGGCGAAGGTAAACCCGACGATGCACAGCATGTTGTCGAGCGCAACGGTATTGAGCAGGGTCTTGACGAAGGTGCCCTTGGCGCGCGATTCATTGACCAGTGCGATGGTGGTGGCCGGGGCTGTTTCGGCGGCGATGCAGCCCAGCACGAAAGCGACAGGAAGCGGAATGCCCAGCAAGGCCGTGGCCACCGTGACGGCGAAGATGGCCGCGCCGGCCTCGAGCGCGGAAATCGACAGAATGCGCTGTAGCGCATTGTGTATCTTGCTGTAGGCGAGGCTGGCGCCGACCGACATGGCGATGAGGCCCATCGCGAAGTTGGTGATCGGCCGCAGGTTCGCGGGCACGTCGGCGTCACCAAACAGGCCGAGCACCCCGAGCAGGACGCCGGCCAGGATATTGCCGGTGACCGAGGGTACATGCAGGCGCTTGGCCACATGGCCACCGGCCAGGCCAACCAACAAGACTGCCGCCCCCTGCAACAAAACGCCGACTTCATTTGTCAGCGGAAAGGAGGGGATGGTTACGAGGTCCATAGACGCGTGCAAGTCCTGAGGTACTAACGGCTGCGTGCACGGCGACGCTAGCATGTTTGAGAGACATTCGGGTAAGCGGCGGCCACGGCCGTCCCAGCCACCAGGAATTCAGCGTGACGCTATCCAGCTATTCTTTTCACGTGCCCACACAAATTGTCGTCGACCCGGGTGGGCGGCATCGCCTGCGCGAGCACGCGGGCTCGCTCGGTATTCATCCGTTCATCGTCGCGGGCGGCCGCGGGGCGCACGACAACGGTTTGCTCGATGCCGCCTGCGCGCAATGGACCACACATGAACTCTACGCCGGCGTGCCGCCCGACCCGGACCTCGATGTGGTCGATGACGCGGCCAAGCGCTGCCGCCAGGAACGCTGCGACTTTGTGATTGCGCTGGGTGGTGGCAGCGTGATCGATGTGGCCAAGGCGGTGGCCGGCCTGGCGCTGAACCCCAGCAACGTACGCCACTACATCGGGCGCGAGCCCTTCTCGCGCGGGGCCCTGCCGCTGGTGGCGGTGCCGACAACCGCGGGCTCGGGCAGCGAAGTCACGCCCAGCGCCGTGCTGGTCGACCCGGATGGCCCGCAGAAGCGCACGCTGAAGGGGGGCGAACTCTTCCCGCGCCTCGCGCTGCTCGACGTCGAAGTAACCACGACCCTGCCGCCCTCCGTCACCCGCGATACCGGACTCGACGCGTTGAGTCAGGGCATCGAGGGCTTTCTGAGTGCGCGTGCCACGCCCATCGGCGATGCCCTCGCCCGGCAGGTGGTGCGCCACGTGCACGCCTGCTTGCCCCAGGTGCTGGATCAACCGGGCAACCGGGAAGCGCGCACCGCCCTGCACGAGGCGGCGTTGTTGTCGGGCATGGTTATCGCCCAGAGTGGCACCACGCTCGTGCACGGTATGGGCTATCAGTACACGCTGCACGCTGGCGTGCCGCACGGCCGCGCCAACGCCCTGCTGCTGACGCCCGTGCTGCAGCACGAAGCCCGGCACCAGCCGGCACGCGTCGCCGAGCTGGCTGCGCTGTTGGGTCAGCCGTGTGCACCCGAGCCCGAGGCCGCGGCCGAGGCCATCGGCCTGGCCCTGCACGCGCTGC
>CAYMLC010000449.1:689-3057 GCA_964390765.1 uncultured Nitrospirales bacterium | reverse complement strand
TCGTGCGCCTCGCGAAAGAACTGCACCACCGCCTCGTCCTTGTACTTCTCGCCGGTGAGCACGGCTACCAGCACATCGCCCGCCGCGCGCACGTGTTCGGCGACCACCCAGTTCGCCTGGTCGATCGAGTCGATGTCGGGCGTATCGAGCAGGACCATGCGATCCGGCAGCCCGGCTTCCTCCATTACGTAGAGGGCGTCTTGGGGCGTCTCGCGCGAGACGACGGCTTCGCGCACGGTCAACGGTTCCGGGGTGAACTCCGGCACCAGTTGCGTGCGCAGGCATTCCTCGTAGCGGCGCGGGCTGGCGGCCAGCAGCGGCCGGCACGTGGCGGCAGCGGTCATGAGCATGGGGCTGGCATCGCGCCCCAGCAGCACGTTGAAGACTGTGGACTTGCCGGTGTTCGTGCCGCCCGCGATGGCCACGACGAGGCAGCCTTCGCCCGCGAGGTGCGGTACCAGCTTGTAGACCAGCAAATCGTTCCATGAATCGGTGCCATGGAACAGCGCATCGCGCAGCGCCGGCGCCCCGGCCAGAGACGCGCGCAACGCGTGCAAGCCCGAGGCAAACGCCTCCAGCGCCGCTCCCAACGAACCATTCATCGGCTAAGCATGCAGAGCGCACGCGCAGACGTGCAAGACGCCGCGCGCTATACCACGGTGCGCGTCAGGAAGAAGATGGCGGCGGCCGTGGCGCCCAGTGCACTCAACACGACGAGCTGGACGAGCGATAGCGCGATGCCGCGGACGTAGGTGGTGTTGAAGCCAAAGGCATAGACGCCGCCGGCGCACAGGCAGAAGCCGATGAGCGTGAGTGCGCGGACGAACCCTGCGGCGACGCCCGTGCCGCCGTTGGCCCAGGCGGAGAAGTGCAGCATAAGCGGCACGGCCAGCACCATGGGCAGCAGCATGAAGGCGATGCTGGCGGCGGCGGCGGCGGCCTTGAGCGCATTGGGCGGCGGCTGCACATGGAACCAGCGGCAGGCGGGTGGCAGGACGATGCCGCCCACGAGCACGTAGCCGATGTGGATGAAGGGGCTGGCGACGAAGAGGGCGTAGAGATAGGGCTGCATGGTGGTACTTCCTGGCTGCACCCAATAGACGGCACAGGCGTGCCGCCTTATTCCGGCGCGCGTGCGCACGCGAAACGCTAACGACACCGGCGGCCTGCATGTGCTACACCCTGCGCCATGCGAATCCGTTATGTCAGCACGCTGTATCCGCCATCGATTGGCGGTGCGCAGTTGCAACTGCACTGCCTGGCCAAGGCGTTGCAGGCCCAGGGCGACGACGTGGCCGCGGTCTGTCTGTCGGACCGCAACCGCACCGACTGGCTGCGGATGGCTACGGTACAGCCCGAGCCGCCGGGCGCCTATGAATACGAGGGTGTGCCCGTCACCCGTGTGGGTTATCCGCCGCTGGTGCGCTTGCGGATGCTGCCCTGGGCGGTGGGCTACTACGGCATGGTGGGCCCCGCGGCGCGGCGGTTGGCGGCCCTGGCCGCGCCCCATGTGGCCGAGGCGCTGGGGTCGCCGCCCGACCTGGTGCATGTATCCCGCATCGGGCGCGAGTTTATTGCCGGTGCAGCCCTGCACTATGCCCGCAGGCACGGCATCCCCTACGTGCTGACGCCGAATCATCACCCGCGCTGGCGCGGCTGGCGCTATGTCGCGTACGACCGCCTGTACCGTGCGGCCGACGCGCTGGTGGTCTACACGCCTGCCGAACGCGACATCGTGGTGCGCGATATTGGGGTCGACCCGGAGCGTGTCTACGTGACGGGCGTGGGGCCGTTGGTCGAAGACGACTACGACGCCGACGCGTTTCGCGCGGCCCATGGGCTCGCGCGCGATTTCGTGTTGTTCCTCGGGCAGCAGTATGCCTACAAGGGGATCGACGCGCTGCTGCGTGCGGCCGAGCAGGTGTGGGCACACCACCCGGATATCGATTTCGTCTTCATCGGTCCGCCGACGCCCTGGTCGCAAGAGCGCTTTGCACGCGTAGAGGATTCGCGGATTCGCAACCTGGGCCGCGTGTCCCCGGCCGACAAGGCCGCCGCGCTCGCGTGCTGCCGGCTCATGTGCATGCCGTCGAACCAGGAGAGCTTCGGCGGTGTTTATCTTGAGGCGTGGCACTTCGGCAAGGCCGTCATCGGCGGCGACATCCCCGCTATACGCTGTGTCATTGACGATGGCGTCAACGGCTATGTGGTCCCGCAAGAACCCGCCGCACTGGCCGCGCGCATGCTACGCCTGCTCGACGACCCCGAGCATGCGGCCGCCCTGGGCGCCGCGGGCCGCGCGAAACTGCGCGCCGAATTCAGTTGGGCGCGCATCGCCGAGAAAGCCCGCGCGGCCTACACGGATATC
>CAYMLC010000449.1:0-679 GCA_964390765.1 uncultured Nitrospirales bacterium | reverse complement strand
ATATCCTGGCGCGTCATGCGGGGGGCGTGGCTTCGAGGTAGTCCTTGAGCGCGGTGCGCCAGTGGGGCATCTGGTCGAGGCCGAGGGCCTGGGCGCGGGCATTGGCGAGCACGCTGTAGCTGGGGCGTTGGACGGCGGACTGGAAGTCTGCGGCCTTGGCTTCGGTAAGCGTGGTGACGGTCTGGGTGAGTTCGAAGATAGCGGCGGCAAACTCGTGCCAGGAGCAGGCGCCCTGACAGGTGATGTGGTAGAGGCCGGGATCGCCGCGTTCGGCGAGCACGCGGATTTGTTCGGCGAGGGGCACGGTGTAGGTGGGGGTGGTGAACTCGTCGGTCACGACTTTGACTTCGGGGCGTGTGGCGGCGAGTTCGAGCATGAGGCCCACAAAGTTCTTGCCGCTCTTGGCACGGCACGGCGCAGCGCCGTAGATGGCGGCGGTACGCACGATGAGGTGGTCGGGGCAATTGGCCGCGATCAGGTGTTCGCCGGCGAGCTTGCTGGCGGCGTAGACGTTGAGCGGTGCGGGCAGGTCGTCTTCGGTGTAGGGGCGCGTGCCGCCGTGGCCAAAGACGTAGTCGGTGCTGATGTGCACGAGGCGCGCGCCGGCATCGCGGCAGGCCCGGGCCAGGTCGCGTGCGCCGGTGGCGTTTACGGCGACGGCGAGTGCGGGGTCTTCTTC
>CAYMLC010000448.1:0-3058 GCA_964390765.1 uncultured Nitrospirales bacterium | reverse complement strand
CGCATAGGCTGGCCGCGGCGACACCTGCGTCCAATCCATACTGCGCAACACCGGCTCCGCCTCGTTGAGCAGGCCATGGTTCAACAGCGTTATCGCGGCGCGCGCCAGCGTGTCCGGGTCTTCAGCGATGCGCGCCATCTCCGTGCCCAACTCCGCCACGCGCCGCGTCAGCCCCAACTCACCATAGATGTCGGTCAGCGCGCGCAGCGCCTCGGCCCGCTGTCCGGGCGCGTCCAGCACACTCGCCAGGTCTTCCAGCCGCGCTACGGCCTCTTCCACGCGCCCGTCTTCGTACAGCATGCGCCCGCTCGCAATCTCGCTGGCGGTCGCCGCGGCCGAACGCGGATACTTCATCCGCAGCCGGTCATAGGTCGCCAGGGCATCGTTGCGATAGCCCGCCGTCTGCAGGTGGCGCCCCGCGGTCAGCAGCAGTTCCGGCGCATTGGCCCCCGCCTGGTCGGCGGCCAGCAACATCGCCGCCGCCTTAAGGGGCTCACCCTCCAGGCCAAACAATTCACCCGCATGGCGCAGCACGGCCGGGTCGTCGGGATAGGCCCGCGCCGCCTCTTCCGCCAGCCGCAGCGCGGTATCGCGCTGGCCCAGTGCCTCGTGCGCGCGGCTCAGTTCGATGTACGCCTCGGGCAGGCGCACGCTGTCCGGGAAAAAGGTCAGCATATCGTTCAGGGTATCGCGCGCGGCGCCCGCACGGCCCGCCGCGGCATAGGCCCGCGCGAGGTCCAGATAGACGGCATCCGCGTCGTCCAGATTGGGCGCCAGGCGCAGCCGCTTCTGGAAGAGGTCGATTGCGCGCTCGGGCTGCCCCTGGCGCAACGCGATGCGTCCCAGTTTGCCCGCGGCGGCACCCGCCACCTGCGGCGGTCGGCCCTCGTCCGCCAGCCGGATGTACAGCGCCTGCGCCTCGCCCAGCAGCCCCGCCTGCCGATAGGCATCGGCCAGCAACAAGCGGCCCGGCGGTACCCGTGGGGAGTCGGGATAGTTGTTCAACAGCTCGCGCACGTGCTCGGTTGCCGCGGCGACATCGCCCATTTCGAGGGCGAGTTCCGCCAGGCGGTAGAGCGACTGGTCGGGCGTGTCGCCCGCGTCAGGATTGGCCAGCAGGGCGCGATAGGCCTCGCGCGCCGAATGCGGCATGCCCAGCCGGTCGAACAGTGCGGCCCGCCAGCGCCGTGCCGTGGGCGCCATGGGATGGTCCGGCGCCTCGCGCAGCGCCGTATCGAGCGCGGCCAGCAATTCTTCCTGCTCGTCCTGCGTGGCATTGGCACCGGTCAGCCGCTGCAAGGCCTGCAGGCGCACGTAGCGCGCATCGTTGCGGGTGGGGCCGGGCTCCGCCAGCGCCAGTGGGTCGGCCAGCACCTCGATCGCGCGGGCATAGCGGCCGGCTGCCACGTGGCGTTGGGCCTCGCGCAGGGCCGTATCCAGCGGCATCACAGCGCCCGGTACAGCGAGGGTTTCGAGCGCAGGTACATAGACCTGGTTCAGGAAGAGCAGCGTAAACGTTGCTGCCCCCGCCAGCACGGCTGCCGCAAGCGAGGCCGCCAATTGGCTGAAGCGCTGTGCGATGAATCGATCGAGCGGCCCAGGCGTGCGCGGCGCGCGCGTGCGTGATGGCACGGCTTCCTCGGCGGCTGCGGGCGTGGCACCCGGTGCGGCCGACGGTGCGGCAGCGGGCGCGGCGTCCCGTGCGGCCTCGCCCCGGTTCAACGATTCCTGCACGGCGGCTTTGCGGTCGCGCTGCTCGCTCCGCGCCTGCGCAATCAGCGCATCCAACTCGTCCTGCGCCAGCAGCGCATGCGGCTCGCCTTCCGGCGCGTCGCCCGCCTGTGCCGCCTTGCCTTCCTTGGTCACTTCGATGAGCGAAGAGGCCACCGCCTCGTCGCCGCCCGCCGCAACCAAGGCATCGATCATGTCCTGGTCGACGAGGCCCGGGTCGCCAGCGCCTGCCTCTGGTGCGGGCTTGACCGGTGCCTCTTCGCTTCCGGTCAGCGTGGCCTCCGCATCCGCTGAAAACAGCTCCTGTTCTTCATCAGCCGAGGCCAACAGCGCGTCGAGGTCGTCCTGCGCAATCCCGCCAGACGGCGCTTCGTCGGTGCTGCGTGCGGGGGGCGGCGGCTCCTGCGACAGCAGCGCATCCGCCTCGGCGGGGTCGAGGGCTCCCTGCGCGGGTCCGCCTTGCTCGGCCTGCACCATCTCGTTCAGCGATTCCGCCGGCATCGTGGGCGTGGGCTCGGTCTGCGAATCGGCCGTATCGGGCGCGCCCGTCTCCTGCGCCGGCAGTGCATCGAGTGCGGCTTGGTCCAGCAGACGGGCACCTTCGTCGGCAGCGCCCGTCTGGTTCGCGATGAGGGCGTCGAGTGCCGCCTGGTCCAGTGTTGCGCCAGCATCTTCTGCCGCGGACGCTTCTTCCGCGGACGCTTCTTCTGCGGGCGCTTCCTCGGCTACGGGCGCCTTACCCGCTGCGCCCAGCTCCTGTGCGATGAGCGCGTCGAGACTGTCCTGGTCGACCCGTTCTTCCGTGTCGGCCGTGGCGGTCTCGTCCTCGTCGAGCAAAGCGTCCAGCTCAGAGCGCGCCGATTGTGTGGCGTCGTCATCCACCTCGGGCGGCTCGGGGGCCGGGGCACCTTCTTCCTCGGCCGTCGCCGCCTCGACCTGCGGGTCGTCGGTGCCGCCGACGGTATACGTCTCGAGCAGGCCGTCAAGGTCGGCCTGGGTGAGCACCCCGTCTTCGCGTTCACCGGGGTCGTCCGGCAACTGCTCGGGTGCGTCGTCGGGTGTTGGCGGCGTATGAGGCATATCGCGCTGGCGTGCGGCAGTGTTGGTTGACGCGCTTCCCCGAAACTGAGAAAAGCGCGTGGCATCCGCTTGTCAGCAGTCTACCACGCGCCGGAAAACGGGCAAAATCTGCCGCCTGGAAACGGCGACACGGTTCAGGCTACGGCGCTCTCCACGACACGCTCGGTGATGACCGGCTCGACGGCCCCGAATTCCGCCGCGATAACCTGCGCGCGGTAGTCGAAGATGTGCTCGAGATCGCGGCGCA
>CAYMLC010000447.1:0-3068 GCA_964390765.1 uncultured Nitrospirales bacterium | reverse complement strand
GGCGGCGTTTTACCTGTGGGTCAACGGCGAGCGTGTGGGCTTCAGCAAAGGCAGCCTGACCCCGGCCGAATTCGACCTGAGCCCCTATGTGCAGCCCGGTGAGAATACGCTGGCGGTGCAGGTCTTTCGCTGGTGCGATGGCAGCTATCTGGAAGACCAGGACATGTGGCGGCTGGCGGGCATCCACCGCGAGGTTTACCTGTTTGCCGCACCCGCGGCACGCATCGAGGATGTCTATGCCAAGCCGACCCTCGACGCCGACGGCGCGGGTCAGTTGACCATCGACGTGACCCTCGAGGGCGAATTGGCGGATGGCGCGGTCCGCGCGCAGGTGGTGGACGCTGACGGCCACGTGGTCGCGGAGGCCACGGAAAAAGGCATCGTGGTAGACGGCCGCACAATGTTGCCCCTGTCACTGCGCGTGCCCGGCGCACAGCCCTGGACGGCCGAGACCCCGAACCTCTACACACTGGTGGTGGCGCTCGACCGCACCGGCGATACCCTCGAAGCATTGCGCACCCGCATTGGTTTTCGCAACCTCGAAGTGCGCAACGGGCAATTGCTGCTCAACGGTCAGCCGCTGGTGATCGGAGGGGTCAACCGGCACGACCACCACGCCGAGCACGGCAAGACCGTGACCGAAGCCCACATGCGCCGCGACATCGAATTGATGAAGCAGCACAACATCAATGCCGTGCGCACCGCGCACTATCCGAATCATCCACGCTTTCTGGAGCTGTGCGACGCGTACGGCCTGTATGTCATCGACGAGGCCAACATCGAATCGCATTTCTTCTGGGGCAAATTCGCCAACGACCCCACGTGGGAAGCGGCCTTTATGGACCGCGTGCAGCGCATGGTGTGGCGCGACAAGAACCATCCCAGCATCATCTCCTGGTCGCTGGGCAACGAATCGGGCTACGGCCCCAATCACGACGTGTGCGCCGATTGGATTCGCCGCTACGACCCCACGCGGCCCGTGCACTATCACCCGGCTGAAGACGGTCCGGCCACCGACATCATCGCGCCGATGTATCCCAGCGTCGACCAGATTATTGCACTGGCGCAGAACGGCGATACGCGCCCCATCATCATGTGTGAATACGCGCACTCGATGGGCAACAGCACCGGCAACCTGAAGGAGTACTGGCAGGCCGTGCGCGCGTGGCCACGGCTGCAGGGCGGCTTCATCTGGGACTGGGCGGACCAGGGTCTCTTGCAGCCCACGCGCCTGATGGCGCCCGACGCCGGACGCGATGCCGCGTTTGTCTTCGGCGCGCGCGAGGCGTCGCCGCACGGCACGGCCATCGTGGATGGCTATATTCACGCGCCCGTGAGCGAAGCGTTGGATTTCCCCGGCCCCTTCACCATCGCGGCGTGGTTTCGCCCCGAACGCAACGAACAACCGAACGTGCTGTGGAGCAAGGGGCGCGACCAGTTTCAGTTGTACCAGCGCGATGCCGAGACGTTGACCCTGCAGGTGGCCGCGCCCCGCAGCCGCCTGGAAACCACTGCGGTGCCCGAAGACTGGTACGGCACGTGGCATCACGTGGCCATGACTTACGACGGACAGGGTGTGCGCCTCTTTATCGACGGCGTGCCCATGGCCGAACGCACGCTGCGCGACGCCATCGCGCAGACGCACTGGCCGCTCATGTTCGGCCGCAACGCGGCGCAGGAACTCAACTATCGTGGCGCGATCGCCCAGCCGCAGGCCTATGACCGGGCCCTGAGCCGCCGCGCCCTGCGCGACATTCGGGCGGGGGCCGTTGACGGCGCGATCTTCGCGCCCGACCTCGACGCCATCCGCGAAGAGGCGGCCCCATGGTTCGCGATGGGCGGCGACCTGGGCGATGCGCCGACCGACGGCGCCTTCTGTCTCAATGGCCTGGTGCACGCCGACCGCACGCCGCACCCGGCGCTGCAAGAGTACAAGAAGATTCTCGAACCGGTGGAGGTGAAGGCGCTGGGCCCCGGCCGCTTCAGCGTGCACAACCGGCGCCTCTTTACGAGCCTGGCCGACCTCGACGTGGCGTGGTCGGCGCATGCCGGCGAGCGCGTGGTGGCGCGCGGCACCTTGCCACCACTGGATACCCCCCCCGGCGAGACGGCCGTGGTCTCCCTGCCAGAGGAGGCGCGGCCCGCGGATGCACAATGGTTGACCCTCTCGTTTCGCCTGCGCGAAGACACGGCGTGGGCCGAAGCTGGACACGAAGTCGCCTGGGCGCAGCAGCGTCTCGAGCAGCCGTCGGGTGTAGTCGATATCACCGCGGATACTGTGCAGACCGATGCGGCGGCCATGCGCTTCACGGGAGACGCATTCTCGATCGCGTTCGACCGCAATGGCCGCCTTACCGAATGGACACGCGACGGCAAGCGGACCGGTATCGAAGGGCCGTGGCTGCAGTTGTGGCGCGCGCCCAACGACAACGACCGCATCGGCGGGTTCGAATCGCAGTGGATGCGTGCGGGCTACGATGCCGTACGCTTCGCGGTCGACGATGTCCGCATCGATGCGGGCGTCCCCGTGGCGATTTTCAGCGGGCGGGTGTTGGCGCGTGGCGAGGCCATTGGCACGGCGACGCTGCGCTTCAGTCCGACGGACGCTGGTGCCCTCGTCACGCAGTTCAGTCTCGACCTGAGCGCGGCGCCCGAAGATTTGCCGCGGGTTGGCCTGCGCTGGACGGTACACGCCGAGCACGCGAATTGGACGTGGCTGGGCGATGGCCCGCACGAGACCTATATCGACCGCCGCGCGTCGGCGCGTCTGGGTGTACACACGGCCACCGTGGATGGTGCCGCATTTCCCTACGTCATGCCCCAGGACTATGGCAACCGCGAGCGCGTTTACTGGGCCCAGTTGGCGGCGGCCAACGGCGAGGCGGTGCGCTTTGTCTTCAACGAGCCGAGCGCCTTCGCGGCCACGGCGTACAGCACGCACCAGCTATCGCAGGCGGTCAATATCGCGGCTATCGCGCCCGGCCCACGCATGGAAGTGTTCACGGCCGCCATGGGGCAGGCGGTGTGCGGCCTGGGTGGTGGCAGTTGCGGGCCCAACACGCTCGATA
>CAYMLC010000446.1:0-3072 GCA_964390765.1 uncultured Nitrospirales bacterium | reverse complement strand
ACCCTTCTTCATCCGCCTGGGCAACCGGGGTACGGGCCAGGAAGAGCCGGTGCCGGGGGTGGTGCACAACCTCACGCTGTCGAATATCGTTGCGCGGGGCGCCTTTCTCACGCCCACGATCACGGGCCTGCCCGGACACCGCGTGCGCGATGTGCTGCTGAGCGATATCCAGCTCATCCCCGAAGGTGGCGGGGCCGCGGAACTGGCCGATGTCGAGGTGCCCTATCAGCCCGCGCGCTATCCCGAGGCGAACATGTTCGGGCGGCTGCCCAGCTACGGCCTGTTCGTGCGCCACGCCGATGGGGTGGTGGTGCGTAATTGGGTTGTCGAAACGCAGGCACCCGATGCGCGGCCGTTTTTCTATGCGCGCGACGCGCCCAACCTGGTGGTCGATGGCGTGCGCGTGCGCAACGCCACGGAAGCGCCCGCACCCTTCGCGGTCCTCCATGAAACGGAAGACTTCCTGCTGGACGATGTTTATCCGAAGCCGGAGGTACTGGTGGCAGGAGAGTAGTGGGTAAACATGGTACAATTGTCGTAAGAACAGGTGACCGGGGAAAGCTGGCAAGAAGTATGAAACAAGTAACCATCTCCGAAAAGGGCCAGATTACGCTGCCAGCGGACTTGCGGCGGCAATTGGCCATCGGTCCTCAGACACGGCTGTGGGTTGAGGTAGACGACGGGCGCATTCTTCTGCGTCCGGCAGCGGACTGGCGCCAGCTCGAGGGGCGGCTGGCCGGCCGCCAGCGCGTTTGCTCGGACGAAGAGGCCATTGCCAGTGGGGCCGCCGCACGCAGCGGTCGTACGTCGTCATGACCAAGGTCGTTGTCGATACGAATCTGCTGGTAGCACTTTTCGCGCAAGAGAACCAGCACGAGGCACAACAGGCGCGCAGGCTGTTCGAGCGCGCGGAATCCGGCGAGGTTTGGCTCATGGTTGTGCCGCCCGTGCTCTTCGAATTGTATTGGGTGCTTCGACGCGCATTTCGGCTCGAGCGCGGTGAGGCTTTGCGTAACGTTGAACTGTTGCTCGAGACTGGCGTCGTACACGTGCTTGACGCCTCCCGCGTGCGGCGTGCGCTGGCATTGGCGCGCAAGGCGAAGACGGACTTCGCCGATGCGTACCTGGCGGCGACGGCGGAAGAGCACGACGCGGCCGTGGCCAGCTTTGACCGGCGCGACTTCAAGCGGCTGGGCGCCACGCTGCAGCGGCTGTAGCGGCTACGCTTCCAGCGCGCGGCGCAGCGCCAGCAGAAAATCGCGGTTGTCGGCGCTCAGGTAGCGCATGGTGCCCCCCATCCGGTTGAAGGACTTGTTGTAGCGCAGGTAGTAGTCCGGGTTGTCTTCGGGTGGTTCGCCGCGGCTCCAGTCCCAATGCGAGGCCTGCAGGTCGACGACACAGATGAAGTGGTGGTCGAGGTGTTCGCCGGCCTGTATTGCCACATTCTGCGCCATGCTCAGCGATTTCTCGAAGACCATGGGCGACATGACCGCGCTGCCGATGCTGCAGTACACCCCGCCCTCGAGCTGGCGCACCTGCTCGGCATAGGTCAGGAAGTCGCGCTGCGCCGTGCGGCCAATCGCCGCACAATGGTTCATGGGGTGGCAGTAGATGATGTCGTGGCCAATCATGGGGTGCGCCGTAAAGGGCACCCCCAGGCGATAGGCCGCCGCCTGCAGCCCGTATTTCTTGTAGGGATGCGGGCACGCGTGCGCGCCCGGACCCAGCCCCATGGTCTGCATACGCTCGAGCAGGTCGGCCGCCGCCGCGGCTTGGGCGGGGTCGTCTTGTGCGGCCGCACCCAAGGCCTCGCGCAGGGTATCGGGCTTCGGCAGCTCGAGCCCTTCTTCCTCGACCAGTGCGCCAACGGATTCGCCGTAGCCGAGGCCGCGATACGCCCCCACGCAAATGGCCAGGTTCAGCCAGTAGCCGGTCTCGTGCCAGATGCCGAACTCGCCGCGGTCCACGTTGCCGCGCACGTCTTCGCTGCTGTGCCCCTGAAACGCGAATTCCCAATCGTGGATGATGCCCGCGCCATTCGTGGCCAGCAGCGTGAACCAGCCCTGCTCGATGAGGTGAATCAGCAGCGGGGCCAGGCCATTCTTGATGGCATGCGCGCCAAAGGCCAGCATGCGCGGACGCGCCGCTTCGCGCGCGGTGCGGATACGCGCGGCAGTCTCCTCTACAATACGCAGGCCACCCCCCAGATCGCGCGGCTCGGCGTCGATGGGCACGTGGTCGCGCTCGATGTAGACCTTGTCCTGCCGCGCGGACAGCGGCTTCACGTGCAGCCGGTGCCGGTCGAAGTGGGGGAAAGGCATCAGGGTTTCGCCCGCGTCCCGGCAGGCATCGGCAAGGCCATGGCCTAGCGGTTGTAGAAATTGGCGCGGGTGCGCGATTCGCCGCCCACGGTTACCACGCCCTTGTTGGCGCTGCCCTCCTGGGTCTGCGGGGTCTGGTCGGTGGTCTGGCGCGGGCTGGCCGTGCCGCCCAGCGTCTCGCAGCCGGCCACGCCTATCATCAATGCCGCTACTGCAATGCTGCTCACGAATGCGCGCATAGTCAAACCTTTCGCGTTGGTTAGCCCAGCAGTTCGCCCACGATGGCGGGCGCCGCCTTCAGGCATTGCGCCAATTGTTCCGGCTGCTTGCCGCCGGCCTGCGCCATGTCGGGCCGGCCGCCGCCCGACCCGCCGACGAGCGGTGCAAGCTTGGCCACAATGTCGCCAGCCTTGATGCGCCCGGTCAAGTCTTTGGTTACGCCGACGCACAACATGGCCTTGCCACCTTCGGCACTGCCCAGCACCACGACGCCCGAGCCCACCTTGTCGCGGAGTGTATCGCATACCGCGCGCAGGCCCTTGCCATCCTGGCCCGGCACTTCGGTCGCCAACAGCTTCACGCCGTCCACGTCCTGCACGCGGCTCATGTAGTCGGTGCCGCTGCCGGTGGCGGCTTGCTGCTTCCACTTGTCCACTTCCCGCTGCAGGCGGCGCTGCTCGTCGAGCAAGGCCTGCACCCGCGTTTCGACCTGGTCCGGCGGCGCGCTCAACAGCTGCGAGAGGCGCGCCAG
>CAYMLC010000445.1:0-3074 GCA_964390765.1 uncultured Nitrospirales bacterium | reverse complement strand
CTTCGATGAGTTCGCGCCAGGGCGCAGCGGCAACGGTAGACTCGAGCGGAAAACTGTAGGGCCAGATGTAGGCGTCCTTATCGGTCGCGCGCGACAGGCGGTTCTTCAGATACGTGCCGATAGCCAGCGCCTTCTCGCGGTAGTCCGCCTTTCCCGTCAGTTGCCAGGCCAGCCACAGCGAACGCCCCATGGCCGCCTGGCGGTTGGCCGGCAGCACGACACCAATGAAGGCAGGCTCCTGATGCGCGCCCACGTAATAGCCCTCGCCTGCGGCAGGACCCTCGCGCCACTGGCCATCGTGATAGGCCAATGCGGTTTCCATCGCCTCGCGCACGGCCGCCTGGGCCGCCGCATCCGGCTTGCCTTCAAAGTCCGGTGCCTCCTGAAGCAGCAACAGCAATTCGAGAACCGGAAATGTGATTACACCCGTGTGCACCAGATGCGCCGCGTGCCCGGCTTCCACATACTTTTCGCAGCCCCACACGGGCGCCACTTCGCCGGTGTACAGTGCGATACCGCGCACGTTGTCGCGCGCACCCACGATCGCGCGTGCGGTCAGCCACGACGCCGCAAGATACTTCGTGTCGCCCGTCGCGCGCGCCATCTGATTCAAGGACAGATGGTCGTACGACAGGCCCCACGCCATCGCGGCGCGGTCGTTGTTCAGGTGGTCCTGGGCGAGGTCGAGATAGTCGTATGCCTCGTTCCAGGTGCGCATCGGATCGTCGGCGGGGGCAAGGCCCAGCAAACGCGGCAGCCGAGCGTCGAGCATCAAGGCGTCGTATCGCTCGGGCGTGACCAGCGCCCGCCCCTCGGCCAGACTGCGTACGCGCGGGTAGACCGACTCGAACGCTGCGACGTAGGCCGCCGTCCGTGTCGCAGGCGCGGCGTCGCCGGTTTGCGCGCCCGCCGCGCGTGGCCAAACCGCCCAGCACACCGTTGCGAGGACCAGCAGTGGAAGCGTGCGATGCATGGTGACTCCTTTCCGCGCGGCGGTCGCGCCCCGTTCCGGCTTGCTCATGCCGGGCCACCCCCGACCACGGGTGCCGGGCGCCAGGCGAAGTCCGTCTCGAGCGGGAACAGCGGCCTTGGCCGCTGACGATACACGAAGGTGTCGGGCCCGGCCCGTGTGACGCCGGGCGTATCGACAGCAATGACCCGCCCGGCGATGGGAGCATAGGCCGCAAGCGGTGCGGTAACGCCCTTGACGATAATGAATTGGAAATCGCTGGGACACAGTCCGAGACTCGTCAACTGCGCGAGGCTGGTCGGCATGATGCGCAGACTGTTCAGTACGACGGTGTGGCCATCGTCTGTGGCGACCACGGCGGTCGGGCCCTGGTTGCCCGCGCGCATGCCGCCGTGGCGCGCTTCGTCTTCGACGAATGTGCCCGGGTGCAGCGTACGCACGGTGCCCGAAATCTGCGCCGGGCCGCCGTACTCGGGTGCGGCATGGCCGCCCACGGCAAGCGCGACGCGAGCGCCCACCCCCGCCGCTTCACAGGCCCGCACGGCCTCGGCATCGAGCAACACGGCACAGGCGTTTGTTGCGGCATGCCGCCGCAGGGCCTCGAACAGCACCACGGAGTCGCCGGGGCCACCCGCGCCAATGTTGTCGCCCCCATCCATCAGGCATACGGTGCCGTCGCATGCCATCGCTTCTTCCACAGCGCGCTCGGTGCCGGGTAACGCGGCATTCAGGTCGAAGCGCAGGTCGAACACGTACTGGGCGAGCGCGGCGGCATGCCGCGCGGCCCCTGCGCCGCCCTCCGCCACCACAACCACCGAAACCCCCATGTGCGGCACATCGGCGTAAATGTAGCCGGGCAATACCGAGACCGACCACACGCCGGCGGACGAGGCGATGCGCGCGGCCGCCGCATAGACCTCGGCCATGGGGCCGTCGCCGGTGTACTGCCGTACGATATGAATGAGCAGCGGAACCTTGCAGTGGGCCATGGCGGGGCGGTGCCCGCCGGCCAGCAGCCGCTGCAGCAGCGCGGCAGCCTCGTGTCCCCGTTCGCGCTGGTCGATGTGGGGATAGGTGCGATACGCGACGATAGCCGTGGCGCGTGCCACCAGCCGCGGCGACACGTTGCCATGCATGTCGAGCGTGACCACGATTGGGCATTGCTCGCCCAGCACCGCGCGCAGGCGCGCCACGGTCTCGCCGTCGGCGTCGTCGTGCGACTGGCTGACCATGGCCCCGTGCAGCGCCAGCAGCAGCCCATCGAGCGGCGCGGCGCGGGCGACGGCGTCGACCAGTTCACCCGTCAAGGCGTCGTAGGCTTCGTCACTCAGCGGCCCCCCGGGCGTGGCCCAGCCCGCCAGCAACGGCACCATCTCGGCGCCGCTCTCCGTGCACTGTGCGATGAAGCCGCCCAGCTCGTGATGGGCATCGCGCCAAACCGGCAACAGCGCCGCCCCACGATGCAGGAATGCCTCTTCGAAATGGCGGCGCTCGGTCACGGTGCCGGCGAAGGTGTTGGATTCGTGCAGCAGCCCAGCAATCCCGATCCGCATCGCGGCCACCTTACCCCTCGGCCGCCTCGGCCTGAAACCACGCGCGGGCCGCGGCCAGCGTCGCGTCGATGTCGGCCTCGCTATGCGCGGACGACAGAAACCAGATGCCGAAGCGCGTGGTGAGTACGCCGCAATCGAGCAGCGTGGTCCACAGGCGCTGCTTGCGCGCCTGATCATATTCACGCGCGGCGCGGAAATCCCGGGCGCGCGGACCGCGGACCTTGGGAAAGCGGGTGCTGAATACCGCGCCCACGCCGCTCACCTCGAGCGGCATGCCCACCTCGGCGGCCATGGTTTCGAGGCCGCTCATGAGGCGCATGCCCATACCATGGGTCCGGCGCAAGGCGGCGCCATCCTCGGCAATCAGCATTTCGAGCGTCGCCCGCGTGGCCGCCATACTTACACTGTTACTGTTGTACGTGCCCGCATGCACGATACCGCGCGTGAACTCGTCCATCAGGTGGGCGCGGCCCGCCAGCGCCGCCACGGGATAGCCGTTGCCCAACGCCTTAGCGAACACCGCGCCGTCCCGCGTCACGCCATAGTACGCC
>CAYMLC010000444.1:0-3093 GCA_964390765.1 uncultured Nitrospirales bacterium | reverse complement strand
GCTGCGCGCCTTCGCACCCCAATGGACCGAGCCCCTCTACAACGCCGTGAGCTGGGGCTGGTACTACCTCAACGTCGCCTACTACGAAGTGGCGCGCTGGCTGGCGCGCCTGGGCTAAAGCGGCGGCAGGCCCACCAGCGGCAAGACTTCGCCCAGGCGGTCCAGTACGGCGTGCGGCGCCGGCGCCTCCGGGTGGGCCGCGCGCTGTTCGGTGCGCAGGCCGCGCGGGTCGTGCAGGAATGCGTGCAGGCCCGCCCCCACCGCGCCGCCCACATCGTTGTGCAACAGGTCGCCCACGTACACCGCTTCGTGCGCGGCGACGCCCGCCAGCTCCAGCGCCCGCGCGAAGATGCGCGGATCGGGCTTGTGTGCTTGCGCCTCTTCCGACACGACGACAAAGTCGACCGCAGGCTCGATATCGTGGCGCGCGAGCTTGCGCCGCTGCATGTCCGAATAACCGTTGGTCACGACACCTATCGTGTACCCGGCTGCACGCAGCGCACGCAGCGTGGGGCGTGCATCTGCGTACAGCGTGCCCGCCTCCAACAGGGCCTGGTCCGCCTGCGCGTGCAGCGGCCCCGCCAACTCCAGGTCGGCCCCCAGCGCGCGCAGCGCATTGCGCATGGTGTGATAGCGCGCCTCGCCCCCCGACACCACGCCCTCGGTCATCAGGTGCCACATGTCTACGGCACGCGGCCAGAAGGCGTCCCAGAACGCTTGGCGCGTAACCGGCGCCAGGTGCGCCTCGAACGCGGCAAAGGCTGCCGCGCCAATATCTTCGAAGCTCTTGCGCTGCTCGATCAGCGTTTCGTCGAGGTCGAACAACACGGCCCGCACCGCGATAGGCGGGGCTTCGGCCGCGGAACGAAACGGCGTGTGGGAGGCATTCATAGCGCCGAGGCTAGCACAGCGTACCTACACAAGGCATTGTGTAGTCTTCGGACCTCATGCTATCTTCACACAACCGATGGGGTCAGCCGGGATGTAGCAGCGCCGCGCCCGCGGGCGGGGAAAGCATGCGTGACACGGCGCCACCGCGCGCCGGCACCGGCCACCACCCCGTGGGCACGCCAAGCGCCAGGCCGCCGGAAACGCCAGACACCAGGGAGCGGGCATGTACGAGACGTACTACGGGCTGAGCGAGAAGCCATTCAACCTGACGCCAGACCCGCGCTACCTCTTTCTAAGCGAGAAGCACCGCGAGGCCTTCGCGCATCTCCTGTTCGGCATCAAGAACCGCAGCGGCTTCGTGATGGTGACGGGCGAAATCGGCACCGGCAAAACCACCATCTGCCGCACGCTGCTCGGCCAACTCGACGACGACGTCTGCCTTGCCTTTATCTTCAATCCCATACTCAACAGCATCGAGCTGCTGAAGAAGATTCTGCGCGAATTCGGCGCCACACCCACCGGCACCAATGTGCTCGAGCTGACCGAGGAGTTGAACGCCTTTCTCCTCGAGGCCGCCGCGGAGGGCAAGAACTGCGTGCTGGTGGTCGACGAAGCGCAGAACCTTACGCCGCCCGTTCTCGAACAGATTCGGCTGCTCTCGAACCTCGAGACCGAGCGCGAAAAGCTGATTCAGATCATCCTCATCGGACAGCCGGAACTGGGCGAGTTGTTGTCGCTGCGCGAGCTGCGCCAGTTAAACCAGCGCATCACGGCGCGTTATCACCTGAAGGCGCTCGACGAGACCGAGACCGCGCAGTACGTGGCACACCGCATGCACGTGGCCGGCGGCCGCAAGAAGCCGTTGTTCGACAAGCGCGCCATCAAGTTGATCTACAAGTATTCCGGCGGCACCCCGCGCGTTATCAATTCTCTGTGCGACCGCAGCCTGCTCATCGGCTATACCAAAGAAAAGACCGAACTCGACGGCAGTGTCGTACAACAGGCACTCGAAGAGATTCGCGGCGAAAAGTTTGCCGCCACGCAGGGGCAGCCAACGCGCTGGCAATGGCTGCGCCGCCTCGCGCCAAGCCCCAGCCTGGTGGTGCTCGCCGTAACGGCGGTCTTGATCGTGCAACTGCTCAGCGGCTCCATCGACCGGCTGACCTCGCAACTCGCGCAGTTTCGCAGCGAAGACCCGCCCACCGCCGCCCCAACCACCGGCAGCCCGCCCAAGGCCGAGGCCGTGGCCACCCCTCCGTCAACCGAGATTACCCCGGCATCGGCCGAGCCTGCGCGCAATACGGCGGCCAGCAGCCCCGAGACTGGTATCGACAACTGGTTCGACGACACGCCCGATGCCGCTGCCCGACGCGAAGCGGTAGCGGCGCTGATGAAGCTCTGGGGCATCGACGCCGCCCCGGGCGCCGTAGGCCCGGCGGCAGACGACATACGCCGCGCGTTTTCGCAGCAAGGGCTGGCACTCGAAGATTTCGAACCATCGCTCTCGGCGCTGCACGCGCTGAACCTGCCGGCGCTCGTGCTGTTGAACACTGCGGCGGGTCCGGTGTGGGCCGCACTCCTGCGCTGCGACAACGAAAAGGCTACGCTGCTGATTGATGGCACCCCGCGCGAAGTGGCCCTGGACAAGTTGCGCGCGCACTATGTGGGCCGGGCGCTGGTACCCTGGAAACCCAATCCCGCGCTGGGCGACAACCTGCTGCGACCCGGTATGCGTGGGGCAGCCGTGGCAGCCTTGCGTGGCGCGCTCTATGAGGCCGGCAAGCTGGACGAACGCGGCGGCGAGACCTACGACAAAACGCTCGAACTGGCCGTGCGCGACCTGCAGGAAGAGACCGGTCTGATCGTGGATGGGCTGGCCGGGTGCGGATGGTGTTGACGAGTTGGAGCGCCGATACCGATGCGCCGGCACTCGAGCCGCGCAGCACGGGCCGGCACGCCCCTTCGCGCGAACAGTTGCAGACCCTCGATGAACTGGCTGCCTTGCTTGAAGAGAGTGAGCCGCAGCCGCAGGCCAGCGAGGCACCGGGCACGGCCGAGGAAGCGCCCCCCGTTGCACCCGCACCACAGACGGCTGAAGCAGCAGCCGGCACTGTGAGCATGGCCGAAGCCACACCGGAACCAGAGACCGCGCCCGAACCAGAGACCGCGCCCGAACCAGAACCCCGACCCGAAGCGGAGACC
>CAYMLC010000443.1:0-3097 GCA_964390765.1 uncultured Nitrospirales bacterium | reverse complement strand
AGATGCGGGCCATGCCGCCGGTGATGGACTGTAGTGGTACCGCGAGGAACCGTGCGAGATAGCCAAAGGCCACGGCGTAGAGGGTGCCGCTCAGGAAGACCGGCAGCAGCTGTGTTTGGTCGAAGGCGCCCAGTACTTGCATGACGCCGACCGCGACCGCTGCTCCCGGCAACGCATAGCCCAGCGCGGAAAGGCGCACCAGCCCCCGCACACCGCGGTGCGGATAGAGCCGCGCGGTGTAGCTGAGCAGCAGCGCACACAGCGTCATCGCGGCGGCCGTGCCCGCGGCCAGCCCCAGACTGCGCATGACCTGCACGGTATCGAGCACGGGTGGATACATGCGCGCGGATTCGATACTCCACAGCGTGAGCTGCACCGCCGGATAGACCAGGCCCATGGCCAGAGGTACGCCGCAGGACAGCACCGCCGGCAGCACCGCCCACCCGCGCAAGCGCCGCCGCGCGAGCAGTGCCCCCGCGCTACCGCCCACTGTGAAGTGTGCACGTCCGCGCTGCCATTGCTCGAAGGCCAGCACGACCAGAATGCTGACGGACAGCAGGGCCGCCAGCCGCACGGCGGATGCGGGGTCTTCGAGCCGGAACCACGTGCGAAACACGCCCTCGGTGAGGGTGGGTACGCCGAAGAAATTCACGGCGCCGTAGTCGTTGAGCACTTCCATGGCCACCAGGCTGAGCCCCGCCACGAGGGCGGGCCGTGCCATCGGCAACGCGACGGTGAAGAAGACGACCGCTGGGGGGCGGCCCAGCGTCTGGGCGGCTTCGATCAGCGTCTGCTGCTGACGCCGGAAAGATGCGCGCGCGGTGAGATAGAGATAGGGGTACAGAACGGCGGCCAGCAACAGGGACAGCACGCCATAGCGCAAGATGGTTTCCGCGGTCTGAAACGCATCGATGCCCCAGTGCGTGCGGATGGCGATGAGCAGCGGGAAAGCGGCCTCCGGCACCCGGATGTAGACGAACGCCGCGACATAGGTGGGTATCGCCAGCGGCAGCACCAGCGCCCACTCGAAGAGGCGGCGGCCCGGAAACTCAAATGCGCTGACGTACCACGCCGCAGGCACGGCCAGCAGCGTGGCGAAGAGCGACACCGCCACCACGAGCACCAGCGTATTGACCACGTAGCGCATGAGCACGGTGGACACGACGTGCTCCCACGCAGGGCCGGTCTCGTTGAGGCCGGCGAGCAGCGCCGCCACCGGCGCCAGCACCAGCAGCGCCAGCAGCACCGTGCCCGCCACCCAGGGATTCACCGCACGGGCCACACCGTGCACGGCCCGGGTCAGCGTTTGGCGGGGCGGCAGCGCGGCGCCGTCGTGCAAGCGCGGCTACTCCCAGCCGGCCAGGTCGAAGCAGCGCACCGCGGTCGCGTTCAGCTCGCCCAGCTGCGCCACATTGAGTGGGTCCACCTTGAAGGTTCCCCAGCTTTCCAGCAGTTCGGTCTTCGGCACGGAAGGTACCACCGGAAACTCGGATGTGGTGCTGGGGAAAACGGCCTGGGCTTCGTCGGACACCAGAAACTCGAGCAGCCGTTGTGCGCCGGCCGAGTTATCCGACGCCTTCGTGACGCCCGCCCCGCTGATGTTCATGTGTGCGCCGCGGCCTTCCTGGTTGGGGAAAAACACGCCGAGCGCGTTGCCCACGGCCTGGTCCTCGGCCGATGAAGAATTGACCAGCAGGCCCACGTAATACGTATTGACGAGCGCGATATCGCCCAGACCCGCCACCACCGCGCGCATCTGGTCGCGGTCGCTGCCCTGCGGCGGACGCGCCATGTTGGCCCGCACCCCACGGGCCCACTCTGTGGCCGCTTCCACCCCGTGCGCAGCGATGATCGAGGCCAGCAGCGATTGGTTGTAGATGTGCGACGACGACCGCGCGAGGATGCGGCCGCGCCACTTCTCGTCGGTCAGCGCTTCATAGGTCGACAATTCGGCGGGGTCCACCCGGTCTTTGGCGTAGACGATAATGCGCGCCCGCTGCGTGAAGCCGAACCACGCGTCTTCCGGGTCGCGCAACTTCTCGGGGATGCGCGTGCGCAGTGTCTCTGAAGCGATGGGCTGCAGCAGCCCCTCCGCCTTCGCCCGCACGAGGCGGCCCGCGTCGGCGGTGATGAAGATGTCGGCCGGGGAGTTGGCGCCCTCCGCTTTCATGCGTTCAATCAATTCGTCGGCCGAACCCTGCACCACGTTCACCGCGATGCCGGTGCGTTCGGTGAAGGTCTCGTACAGTTGTGTGTCGCTGGGGTAGTGGCGGTAGCTGTAGAGCGTCAGTGCCGAATCATCGGCCGCGGCAAACAGTGCCGTGAACAGTGCACAGAAGAGCACGGGGAAGTGTGCAGCACGCATGGTGAAGCCTCCTTACTGCGGGCTGCGCCGCATTATTGCGCGCAGCTGGAAAGGCCTTGGGTCCTGGTGGGGAGCCCGGGATGGTTTGTGGCAGCTTGCAATGTATAGCCACCATAAGTCAAGCGACCTAAACAAGGCGCTGCGGGATGCGGGTCCTGTGGGGTTCCACGGGGCGCACCGGCAGCGGAAAGGCCGTGCACGGTAGTTGGAAGCACGCGACCCAACTGGCGTAAGCCATGGATGCCGCGGGCTGTGCGTGGGGACGGCTAGGCCGCGGCTTCGGGTTCTCGGGTACGCTCGGCGGCGATGGCCATGTCTTCGATGGGCGTGAGCATGGCTTCGCGCTGGGCCGGGCGCATGACCACAATCTGGTTGCAGCCGAACTGGAAGCGTCGGTAGCGCTGGATCTAGAGGTCGGAATCGCAGGCAATGAACTCGAAGCGCCGCCGGTTGTACAGCACGATGTGTTCATCCGCGTGGCCTTCGGCGAGCAGACCCAGCGCACTGCCCCATCGGTGCACGATGTCGCTGCCGAAGGGTGTGGGGGTGGATCAGAAAATTGCCGTTCGCGCCCACCTCCCGGATGATGTCCACCGCCAGCATCTCGCCACTGACCGGGATGCCCCGGCAAAGACGCCGAACCTGATCGATGATTTCGTCCAGCATGACGATCATCTCCAGGCTGCCGGTACGGCCGAAATCAAGATACCCCAGATCGTGATTCAGGTTGGA
>CAYMLC010000442.1:612-3114 GCA_964390765.1 uncultured Nitrospirales bacterium | reverse complement strand
CTCAATGACGCCCGCTTCGAAGCCAGCGTCAATCGCTGCTGAGGCGGCCGGGAGCGCCGCCAGGCGCGTGCGCTCTTCCGTCTCGCGCACCGCTAACGTCACGGGCCGCCCGCGCAGCCGAACGGTCACGGTGGGCGCGGGTTCGCTCATGCGCGCAGTTCGGCGCTCAGCGCCTTGGTCTTGATGAGCACCCCTTCCAGCCGCGCGCGCACGCTTTTCAATGCGTTCCGCTGCGCCTCGGCCTCCTGTTGCATACGCTCGTAATCTTCCGCGGCGCGGCGCGCCACGGCCAGCTCGCGGCCTGCGCTCCAATACTGCTGCGTCAGTTTCTCGTGCCGCTCGCGCTGTTCGGCCAGTTGGGCGTTCTTCGCGCGGGCCGCCTGTTCCAGCTGCCCGATGCCCTCATCGAGCGCGTCGAACCAGGCCTGCAGGCGCGGCGTCATCGCTGGGTCGTCCCGAACTGCTTCTCGAGCGCTTGCAGTACCTTGTCGGTTGCCTTGCTCGCATCCTTGTCGGTCAGCGTCTTCTCGGGACTCTGGAAGCGCAGCCGCAGCGCCACACTCTTCCGGCCGGCGGGCACGGGTTCGCCGGTGTACACGTCGAAGACGTGCACGTCGCGCAGGTGCTTTCCGCCGGCCTTCTGTGCCGTAGCGAGTAGTTGGGCGGCGGGCAGTGCCTTGTCCACCACGAGGGCCAGGTCCCGGCTTGTGGCGGGATAAGGCGGTATGGCAGCAAATTGCGTGGGTTTATGTTGGGCCAACAACAGCGGAGTCAGGTCCAGCTCGAGCAGGTAGGCGTCCGCTTCGAGGTCGAAGGCCGCCGCGACCCCGGGGTCGACCTTGCCGAAACAACCGCGGGCCTTCCCCATCGTAACGTCGGCCGACTGTCCCGGCTGAAAGAGGCCGCTCTCCCCCGCTTCTACCGTAAGCGGCGCCCCCAGAAAATCGGCGAGGTCTTCGGCGTAGCCGCGCAGGTCGTAGAAGTCGGCCGGACGGGCCGGGGTCGCCCAGTGATGCGGCTGCAGATTGCCGCAGAGGACCAGGCCCAACGCGGTGCGCTGTTCGGGGAGTGCGCCCGGCTCACGCGGCGGGCGATAGACGGCGCCCAGTTCGAAGGCGGCCACATCGGGATTGCCGTGGTTCAGGTTGCGTGCGGTGCTGGCGAGCAGTCCCGGCACGAGACTGCTGCGCATGGTGGCCTGGTTCTCCGAGAGCGGATTCTGCAGCGCCACCATCTCGCGCTGGGCCTCGGGCAGTTGCGCGCGCGCCACTTCGCCGGGGTTGCTGAAGGTCCAGGAGAAGAATTCGGTCAGGCCCATGGCGACGAGGCGCTGGCGCAGCCGGGTGAGCAGGGCTTCCTCCGGTGCGAAGCGCTGCTCGACCGGCCGCACGCGCGGCAGGGCCACGGGCACACGGTCGTAGCCATAGAGGCGCGCGACCTCTTCGATGAGGTCGGCCTCACGCGTGACGTCGGGTCGCCACGTGGGGACCGTCAGGGTGCAGGCCGTCTCGCCCGCGTCCTGCACGGCGAAACCCAGCCGCTCGAGATAGCCCCGCTGCTCGTCTGCCGGCACCTCGACCCCCAGCAGGGCGTTGCTGCGGTCATAGCGCAGGGTGACTTCCGGCCGGGCGATGGGCGCCGGATAGGCATCGACCACACCGGGTGCCACCTCGGCCTGGGCCAGTTCCTGCATGAGTGCGGCTGCGCGGTCGAGGGCATAGGCGGCCATCTCGGGGTCGGCGCCGCGTTGAAAGCGCTGCGAAGATTCTGTGGTCAGGCCCAGCTTACGGCTGGTCTTGCGGATGCCGGTCGGTTCGAAGTAGGCGCTCTCCAGCAGCACGTTGGTGGTGGTCTCGGTCACCTCGCTGGTCATGCCGCCCATGATGCCGGCCAAGGCTTGCGGCGTTTCGGCATCCGCGATGACCAGCATCCACGCTTCCAACGCGCGCTCTTGCTCGTCCAGCGTGTGCATGCGCTCGCCGGGCGTGGCGCGCCGCACGACGATCCGCCGCTGGGCCAGCCGGTCCTGGTCGAAGGCGTGTAGTGGGTGGCCGGTCTCGAGCAGTACGTAGTTGGTGATGTCGACGACATTGTTGATGGGGCGCTGGCCCGCGGCACGCAGACGCTGCTGCAACCAAGGCGGCGATGGCGCCAGGCGCACATTTTCCAGCACGCGCGCCATGTAGCGCGGGCAGCGTTCGGCGTCTTCCACCTGTACCGTTGCGCGTTCCGCGGCGGGGGCCCCCGTTTCGGTCAAGACCACCTCGGGCCGCCGCAACGGCCGGCCGTAGTAGGCGGCCAGTTCGCGCGCCACGCCCAGCATGCTGGCCCAGTCGCCGCGGTTGGGCGTGACTTCGATTTCGTAAATCGTGTCGTCGAGTCCGAGCAGCGGTTTGACGTCGGCACCGATGGGCAGGTCTTCGGGCAGAATGAGCAGCCCGGCGTGATCTTCGCCCAGGCCCAGTTCGCGTGCCGAACACATCATGCCGCTCGACTCAATAC
>CAYMLC010000442.1:0-602 GCA_964390765.1 uncultured Nitrospirales bacterium | reverse complement strand
ATACCCCGCATCTTGCGCCGGCCAATCGCGAAGCCGCCCGGCAGCGTGGCGCCCGGCACGGCCGTGGGCACACGGTCGCCGGCCTGCATGTTCTTCGCGCCGCACACAATGGTCAGTGGCGCCCCCTCCCCCACGTCGGTCTGGCAGACCACCAGCTTGTCGGCATCGGGGTGCGGCGCGATGTTCTCGATACGCCCCACCACCACCGATTGCACGTCGGCACCGGGGCGCTCGACCGTTTCGATTTCCAGACCGAGCATGGTCAGCCGCTCGGCAAGGTCATCGTCGCTCACGTCGCGCAGGTCGACATAATCGTGTAGCCAGTTGCGTGAAATGCGCATCAGAACTGCTCCAGAAAGCGCAGGTCGTTCTCGTAGAGATGGTGGATGCTGTTGATGCCGTGGCGCACCATGGCGATACGGTCGACGCCCATGCCAAAGGCGAAGCCGCTGTAGCGCTCGGCGTCGTAGCCGGCATGGCGGAAGACTTCGGGGTCGACCATGCCGCAGCCCAGAATCTCGAGCCAGCGGCCCTGCACCTCGCCGGTCTCGCGGTGGGGCGCTTCCCACCAGATGTCCACTTCCGCCGACGGTTCGGTGAAG
>CAYMLC010000441.1:1112-3116 GCA_964390765.1 uncultured Nitrospirales bacterium | reverse complement strand
TCGACCAGTGGTTCCCCAACCGTTTCCAATGGTGGGAGTACCAGGAGTCGGGACTGGCGGGACTGAGCGGCATCCCGCAACTCGAAGCGTGGCTGGCCAGGCATCCGCGCGGCTACTTTATCGCCGAGACGTCGCGCTGGGATTTCTGGCGCGAACACGGTGCACTCACCGAACTCGACGAAATGGTTACCTGGGTCGAAGCCCGCATGCGGTACCTCGAGCACGCGTCGAGCGAAGACGTGCGCGTATACGCGTGGGGGCACCATGACGACTGAAGCCGCGCCCCCACGCCGCCCACGCTGGGGCCGCTGGCTTATCGGCGTGGGCCTCGCGCTGTATGGTGGGCTTGTCTGGCACTTCGGCGCCCAGACGCTCGCCGCCGAGCTGACAGCCGCACGGCCCCTGCCGCTGTTGGGTATGGTGGCGCTGCTGCTGGCCGGATTTGCGTTGCGCGCGTGGAAATGGCGCCACGCACTCGGGCCCGACCGCCAGGCCGTCGCGCTGTTCTTTGTCTCACGCCTCGCCGGCGCATGGTCGCCCGGGCGCCTGGGCGAGCTGGCCCCCCTGCTCCTGCCGCGCCACCGCAACGCGCGCGTGGCCACATGGATTCTGGCCGACCGCCTGCTCGAAGCGGGCCTCACGATATTATTGGGGTTGCTGGCGCTGGGCATGCTGGGAGCACTCAGCCCTGCCTGGCAGGCCGTGCTGTGGGCCGTTGTGCTGGCGGGCGCGGCCGCGGGCGGTATCTGGCTGTTGCGGCTGCCGCCGCCGCAGGTGCGCGAACTGGCCGACGCGCAGGGAAACGGATGGCGCAACCGCGCGCGTGCACTGGGCGCGTTGCTGCGCCACGAAGTGTATCGGCTGCGCGGCAAGGCCTGGCCCATCGTGACCCTGACACTCGCCGCCAAACTGACCGACCTCTACGCTGTGGTGCTGCTGTGCGCGGCGTTCAGCCACGCCGTGGGCTTCTGGGTCGTGTGTGCGGCGCGCTGCGCCCATGCGCTGGTGGCCATGCTGCCCCTGACGCCCGACGCCACCGGTGTACCCTTTGTGGCGGCTGCCTGGTGGCTGCACGAATATGGCGGCATACCCTACCCCACGCTCACGGTGGCACTCGGAATGGAGGTCGCCATCATCAACGTTATGCTCTGGGCGCTGACGGGTGTGGCCGCGCTGGGGCTGCGCCCGCGCCCACCGGAGGAAGTTACCTGATGGCCGTAGCCGTGAACACCGAAGTGAAGACCAAGCTGGGCATCCTGCTCATGAACACGGGCTCGACCAGTGAGCCCGAGACCAAGGCCACCCGCAAGTATCTGCGCCAGTTCCTGTCCGACCCGCGGGTCATCGACATTGCGCCGTGGAAGCGGTGGCTCTTGCTCAACCTCATCATCCTGCCGCTGCGCCCGCGGAAGACCGCAGCGGCCTATCGCGAAATCTGGACCGACCGCGGGTCGCCCCTCCTCGCCATCAGCCGCGACCTGGCCGCCGCGCTCAAGGAGCGCATGCCCGACGCTGAGATCGAAATCGGCATGGCCTATGGCGAACCGTCGATCCCCGATGCGCTCGACATCCTGCTCGCCAAACAGGTCGACCGCGTTCTCGCCGTGCCCATGTTTCCGCAATACGCATCGGCGACCACCGGCTCGGTGGTCGAGTGCATCTACCGCACGGCCGGCAGCAAGACCAACGTGCCCGCCTTGTCGGTCCTGCCGCCCTACTACAACGACCCGGGCTACCTCGACGCCTGGGCGCAGGTCGCCGGCCCTGCCTTGGCCGAGTTCGACCCCGACCACATCATTTTCAGCTATCACGGGCTGCCACAACGGCAGTTGAAGACTGCCGACCCCAGCGGCGAATGGTGTCAGCAGAAGCCCGACTGCTGTACCCACCGCGTAACCGCCAACCGCAACTGCTATGGCCACCACTGTATGGAAACCACGAAGGGCATCGTGGAGCGCCTCGACCTGCCCGACAGCATGTGGACCCTTACCTATCAGTCGCGCC
>CAYMLC010000441.1:0-1102 GCA_964390765.1 uncultured Nitrospirales bacterium | reverse complement strand
CCTGGGCAATGAACCGTGGCTGCAGCCCTATACCGACAAGACTATCGAAAAGATGGCGAAGCAGGGCGTGAAGCGTCTCGCCGTCATGTGTCCGGCCTTCACGGCCGACTGTCTCGAGACGCTCGAAGAGATCGGCATGGGTGGCAAAGAGACCTTCGAGAAAGCGGGCGGCCAGGATTACCTGATGGTGCCTTCGCTCAACGTGCATCCGGCGTGGGTCGATGCGCTGCACAAGCTGATAACGCGCATCTAGGCACACACGCATCCAGGCACACGCATCCAGCCACACGCATAGAGGCATACGTGCCTCTATCCCCCCCTACTCGCTTCCGCGCGCGGTACACGGCCGCGCGTTTTTAACGCGTGCGCAGTATGCCTCTTGACATGGCGGCCAAGATTCGATATTTTTAGAAACATGGAATCCAAATACGCGATACCGGGCTTTGCCGCGCTTGCCCAAGAAACGCGCCTCGCTGTCTTTCGCTTGCTCGTGATTGCCGGACCCGAAGGCCGCGCGGCCGGCGACATCGCCGCCACACTCGATTTGGCGCCGGCCACCCTTTCCTTCCACCTGAACCACCTGCGCCAAGCGGGCCTCGTCGCGCAACGGCGCGCAGGCCGCTCGCTCATTTATTCGGCCCGCTTCGAAACCGTGCGTGCCTTGCTCGACTTTCTGCTGCGCGATTGCTGCCGGGGCCAGATCGACCCCGGCACCCTTCAGCCGCGCTGCACGCCAACAGAACCCGTACTTCAATCGAAAGGTAGTTCGAAATGAATACACCAGACACCATGCGCGACACCGTGCGGGCGGGATACGCCGCGATCGCGAAAACGGGCACCGGTTGCTGTGGCGCGGGGGAACCGTGCGGCGCCATCGACAATGCCGATGCGCTGGCGGCGGCCATCGGCTACACACCGCAGGAACTGGCCGACTTGCCCGAGGGTGCGAATATGGGCTTGTCGTGCGGCAACCCCGTAGCGCTGGCCGCGCTTCAGCCGGGCGAAGTGGTGGTGGACCTCGGTAGTGGCGGCGGGTTCGACGTGTTCATCGCGGGGCGCAAGGTGGGGGCGCGGGGCCGAGCCATTGGCGTGGACATGACGC
>CAYMLC010000440.1:0-3123 GCA_964390765.1 uncultured Nitrospirales bacterium | reverse complement strand
GTGACCGCGCTGCCACTGGATGGCGCGACCTTGCGCGCCGTGGTGCGCGAGGCCTACAACGCCGCTGCCGAGCCCCTTGCGCTGCCTGCGAGCGTGGCCAGGCGCGCGGCGGAACTGGCGGCGGGCAAGTATGTTGATCCCGCCTGGACCCATCGCCGCTGAGGGCCGGCCAGGGGTCTGGCCGACAGCCACGCCGGTAGCGCCGGGCCGGAAGACCCTGGCCTCAAGGCGGATTGCAACCCCACGTCGCTTGTGTTAACCTTTCGAGCTTCCGAATAGGCCCATTCGGACGGACCCCATTCGGCTTACACAGGAGGACCAGAGAAGTGCCGACTTACACGTACGAATGCGGAAAGTGCGGCGAGACGCAAGACGTCTTCCATGGCATGTCCGAGTCGCCCAAGGTGGCCTGCGGCACGTGCGGCAGCAAGCGCACGACGCGCCTGATGGGCCGCGGCGCCGGCATCATCTTCAAGGGTTCGGGCTTCTACGAGACCGACTTCAAGCACAAGGGCACCGGCCCTGCGAAGAACGGAAACGGCGAGAGCAAGAAGAGCGAGACGGCCGCCGCCTGCAATACCGGCAGTTGCGGTTGCGCCGCCAGCGACAGCACCCCCAAGCAGGCCGCCAACAACTAGCTTCGCCGCAGGCGACACGTCCGCCAAATGACACCGCGCCCCTGGCGTGGCCCGGCCCTGCGCATAGCGTTGCGTAAGGCATCGGCCCCTGCCGGGGCACTTTTCTTTCTAGTCCAGCACGGCCGCCGGGGCGGGCGTGGCGGGCAGCGGGAAGCACCGGCTGCCCACACACCCCGAACGGACACGGCCGCATGAGCACCAGATAGCGATGAACACCGAAGCCATACGAAGCCTGAACGATGCCCACGTCATCAACACCTACGGCCCGCGCCCGATCGCGCTGGTGCGTGGTGAAGGGGTGTACGTCTGGGACGCCGAAGGCCGCCGCTATCTCGACCTGTTCGCGGGCATCGCCGTATGCAATCTGGGCCACTGCCACCCCGCCGTGACCGAAGCCCTGTGCCAGCAGGCCCGCACCCTGGTGCATGTCAGCAACCTCTACTACATCGAAGCGCAGGCCCGCCTGGCCGCGCGCCTCAGCGAGCAGGGCTTTGCCCAGCACTGGTTTTTCTGCAACAGCGGGGCCTAAGCCATCAAGCTGGTACGCCGCTTCTGGTCGGTACAGGGCGCACCGCGCGCCCACATCGTCGCGGCGCAGCAGTCCTTTCACGGGCGGACCCTCGCCGCGCTCTCGGCCACCGGCCAGCCCAAATACCACGAGGGCTTCGCGCCGATGCCCGGCGTCTTTCACCACGTGCCCTTCGGCGACCTCGACGCGCTGCGCGCCGCTGTGTCGCCCGACACCGCCGCCGTCTTGCTCGAGCCGGTGCAGGGTGAAGGCGGGGTGCGCCCCGCGCCCGAAGGCTACCTGGAAGGCGCGCGCGCCCTGTGCGACGAGACGGGCGCGCTGCTGGTATTCGACGAGGTGCAATGCGGCATGGGCCGCACCGGCCACTTCTTCGCCCACCAGAGCTACGGCGTAACGCCCGACGTGGTGGTGCTGGCCAAGGCCCTGGGCAACGGCGTACCCATCGGCGCCATTGGCTGCAACGCACGCGCCGCATCCGGCTTTGCCGTCGGCAGCCACGCCAGCACCTTCGGCGGCAACCCGCTGTGTACAGCCGCCGCGCTGGCCACGGTCGATGCCCTTACCGCTCCGGGCTTTCTCGCGCGCGTGCGCGAAGTAGGCGGCTATTTCCGTGAACGCCTCGACGCGATCGCCAATGGCTACCGCGGCATTCGCGAAGTGCGCGGCCGCGGCCTGATGCTCGGCGTCGAGTTTCACGAACCGGTCAAGCCCGTGGTCGAGGGCCTGCGCGACGCCGGCATCCTGTGTGGTCCGGCCGGCCCCAATGTGCTGCGCTTCGTGCCGCCGCTCACGCTCGAGCGCGCCCACGTCGATACCGTCATCGATGCCCTCACCAGTTGCCTGCAGGGGGCGCCCGCATGAAAGACCTGCTCTGCCTGCGCGATTTCAGCGCCGCGGAGATCCTCGAGCTGCTCGACCTGGCCGCGGAACTGAAGCGTCAGTTGAAGCGCGGCATGCCGCACACGCACCTGCCCGGCAAGACGCTGGCCATGATCTTCGAGAAGCCCAGCCTGCGTACGCGGCTCACCTTCGAGACCGGCATCGTGCAGTTGGGCGCCTACCCCATCTTCATGGAGACGCGCCTCGGCCAGCGCGAGAGCGTGCCCGACATGGCCCGCAATCTCGAGCGCTGGGTGGATGGCATCATCGCGCGCACCTACTCGCACGACGACCTGGTCACCCTGGCCGAGCATGCGCACGTGCCCGTCATCAACGCACTCAGCGACCGGTTGCATCCGTGCCAGATCCTGGCCGATGCCCAGACCCTCATCGAACGGCGCGGGCGCGACCTGGCCGGCATGCGCATCGCCTTTGTCGGCGACGGCAACAACGTGTGGGCCTCGTGGGTCAGCCTGGCCGAGCACCTGCCCATCGACCTGATACTCGCCTGCCCGCCCGGCTTCGAAGGCGACCGCGAACACTTCCGCGCCGTGCAGGCCAAGGCGCCCGGCACACTCGCCATTACGCACGATGCGCTCGAGGCCCTGCGCCACGCCGATGTCGTCTACACCGATGTGTGGACCAGCATGGGCCAGGAAGAAGAGCAGCAGCAGCGCGAGGCCGAGTTCCAGCCTTACCAGGTAAACCGCAACCTGATGTCCCTGGCCAAGGCCGATGCGCTGTTCATGCATTGCCTGCCCGCCAAGCGCGGCCGAGAAGTGACCGACGAGGTCATCGACGGGCCGCAGTCCGTTGTATTCGACCAGGCGGAAAACCGCCTGCACGCCCAGAAGGCCGTCCTGGCGCGGCTGCTGGGCACCGCCTAGCCTGCCCCCGGCCAACCACGCACCGACCACCCGCACGCAGAGGAAACGACCCATGAGCGACACCACGCCCACGCCGGACAATGTGAACAAGATTGTGCTGGCCTACAGCGGCGGCCTCGACACCTCCGTCATCCTCAGCTGGCTGCGCGAGACCTACCAGGCCGAAGTGGTCGCCTTTATCGCCGACATC
>CAYMLC010000439.1:0-3139 GCA_964390765.1 uncultured Nitrospirales bacterium | reverse complement strand
ATGTCCAGCGTAATCGGCGGCAGGCCGGCCCCTTCCGCACGCATCGTACGCCCGCTGGCATAGGTCTCGTTGCAGTGGCGCCATTCTTCGTCGGCCGGGTCGAAGGCAGGAAACGCGCCGGGGACATCGCCGAGCGTCCACTGGGTATAGGCGGCGTCGAGCGCAAGCGACACGTTCCACTCGTCCAGCGTGGCGGGCGCAGCGGCCTCGAGCCAGACCTGCCAATGCAACCCGCCCCCGGCCGCGTGCAGCCGCCAGGTCTCACGAAAGGCCGCGCGCTGTGGCGCCCCACGCACCACCACGGCCTCCCCGTCGCGCTCCGGCGCCTCCCACACGTGCATCTCGCTCAGCAGCCACAGGCGGCCATGCTTGCTCTGGGTGTGCAGATGTACCGCCGCGCTCAGCGGGCGCTCGCTCGCGTCGAACAGTTCGATACGGCCACGGTCGAAACGCGCGCTGCCTCCGTCGAAGGCCACCGTGGTGCGGGCACGCTCGCCGGCGGCGCGTGCTTCGGCCAGGGCGCGCGAGCGCCGTACCGCGACACGCCATACGAAGGGCGTCTCGGTGTGGCCGCCTGCCATGCTCGCGCCATCGCGCGGAAAGCGGCGGTGGCCCACCACCAGCCGCGCGTGCTGCAGGTAGTCGGTGTTCGTCAATTGCACCGTCGTGCGCGCGTCGCTTTCGTCGTGGTCGATACACACCGATACCGGCCGCTCGGCGTCTTCACGGGTGGTCAAGTCTGCCTGTCTCACGCGCGCACGTGCCGGCACCACGATGCTCTGGTCGACGGTGCCGGGTGCGATGTCGCCGCATTCGCCCTGCTCGGCATCCAGGCGGTATTGGCTCAACGATGCGGGCACCGAGAGCAGCGCGAGTACGCCTTCGAGTTGTGCCGCGCGCAGCACCTCGAAACCCAGCCGCCAGACCAGCACATCCTCGTGCAGCTGCAGCTCCATACGTGCGCGCAACGGCAGGCGCGGCAAGACCCCTTCGGCTATGCAATGGGCAGCACTGCGCTCGGTAATGCGCCAATCAGCCTGCTGCAGCGGCTGAAACGAACCGTAGCTCTCGAACGCGCCCGTCAGGCCGCCGCCCGCCGTTATCTCTTCGCCCTCGTAGAACATGGCCACGCTGCCGCTGTTGAAGATCACTTCGAGCGCGCCGTCGCGCATGGTGTGCACGGCCTCGTCGCGGCCAACCTGGCGCAGGTAGTAGGCGATGGTTGCCTGGGGCGTCGCGCGGCTCAGCAGCGCGCCACGGTGCAGCATCACAATCCGGTCGCACAGGGCGTGCACCATGCCCAGGTCGTGCGACACAAAGAGCAGGGTCTTGCCCTCGGCGCGCAATTCGCCCATGCGCCGGCGGCACTGCCGTTGAAAGGCTTCGTCGCCCACTGCCAGCACCTCGTCCACCAGAAAGATATCGGGGTCGGTATACACCGCTACGGCAAAGGCGATGCGCACGTACATGCCGCTCGAATAGGTTTCGACGGGCTGGTCGATGAACTCGCCAATGCCACTGAACGCCACGATTTCATCGAACACTTCGTCCACTTGTGCATGGCGCATGCCCAGCAGCCCGGCGTTCAGGTAGACGTTTTCGCGGCCGGTCAACATCGGGTGGAAGCCGGCGCCCAACTCGAGCAGCGAGGCCACCCGCCCGCGTACGCGCACCGCACCCGAGGTCGGCACACTTACCCCGGCCAGCAGTTTCAGCAGCGTGCTCTTGCCGCTGCCGTTGGCGCCGATAATGCCGACCGCCTCGCCCGGTTCGACCTGCAGCGACACGCCATCCAGCGCCCGCAGTTCGGGCTCTTCTGTGCCCGTAAACCAGCGCGCCAGCCCGCCGCGCCCCAGCAGGGCGCGCGGTCCCCGCCGGAGCGGAAAGCGCTTGACGACCTCTTCGACTTCGATGATCGGCGGCATTACACGTGGTCAGCGATGGTCGGGGCGGCCCGGCGAAAAACCACGACACCGGCCACCAGCAGCACGCCGGCACACACGGCGGGCCAAACGAAGAGCCAACCCTCCGGCGTCCGCGCTTCGAGCAGTGCCTGGCGGTAGCCGGCCAGCAATTCGGCCATGGGATTGGCGAGATAGAGCGTGACCAGCCAAGACGGAAAGGCGGTACTCTCTCGCACAAACGACAGCGGATAAAAGACCGGGCTGGCATAGAACCCCAGCGTGACCACCACGGCGACAATGTGCCCGATGTCCCGATAGCGCACATGCAGCGCCGAAAGGAGCAGCGCCAGGCCAATCGTCAGCAGCGCCTGCAACGCGAACAGGGGCAGCACCCACAGCCACGCCAGGCTCGGATACAGGCCGAGCGCGGTGGCCGCGATTGCCAGCAGTACCAGGGCGATACCCAGCATGACCGCCGCCTGTCCCACCGTGGCCAGCGGAATCACCTCGCGCGGGAAACGGACCTTGGTCAGTAAGTGCTGGTTGCCGACGAGCGAAGTCGTCGCACTGTTCAGCACGCCGGCGGTGAACTGCCAGAACACGAGGCCGGTCAGGATGACCAGGGCGTAGGGGATGTCGAGGTCGCCGCGCACCATGTCGGTCCGCGCGCGAAAGACGACCTGAAACACGAATACGAGCATGCCCATGAGGGCCAGTGGCTCGAGCACGGCCCACAAAAAACCCACCGCTGCGTAGCGATAGCGCACGCGCAGGTCCTTCGCCACGAGATCCCAAAGCAATTCGCGCGCGGCCAGCAGCTCCCGGAATACGGGGCCTACCGCGTGCTGCGTCGTGCTGGAGTAGAAGGCGCCCGGCATGCCGCGGATGGTAGCACCGCGGGGGGGATGATCCAACCGGCCCACCTGCCGCGTTATGATGCGCCGCATGAATGCACTGCTCACGCTCGCATGCCTGGTCAGCTTCGCCCACGCACCTGTCGGCCTGGCGCCCGAAGGCGCCGCACCCGAGACTCCCGCACCCGGTACCGACCGCACGGTTTATCGCGACCACGCGTTCGGCTTCGAGATTGAGGTGCCCGAAGGCTGGCGCCTGCTGCTCGACGAGAAGCTCGAACAGCAGTTCGCCGGCGTCGTGGAAGCGGGCGCCGCCCCGCCCGGCTTCCGCGCCGGGTTGCAGCCCGCGGCCCATGGCGAAGTGCTGCGGCCGCCCTATGC
>CAYMLC010000438.1:1902-3147 GCA_964390765.1 uncultured Nitrospirales bacterium | reverse complement strand
GCGCTTCGGCTATGTGCCCGCGGCCCAGGGGCGCCACCACCACCGCACCTCCTACCGCGACCTGTACCGCCAGTTCGTGCGCTATGGCGAAGGTAGCGCGCAGTTCTATCGGCTCAATGCGGCACGCTTCACCGCCGAGAAGGTGCGCCAGGAAACCACCGGGCGCTGGACGCGCCAGCGCGACGCCTACGAGTGGGCGCGCATCGCCAAGCACTGGTGCCTGCGCACGCCGGGCAAGCACGACAAGCAGGCCCGCCGCTGGGAAGAGATACTCTTTGACTATTGCGTGGCGCGCGGCTGGCAGATGGGCAAGGCGGCCGGCGAGACGCCGAAGCTGGCGCACGGTCAAGCCCGCAGGCCCGTGCTGGCGATGATGCTGACGCCGTGCTGCTGGCGCGAGTATTACGTGCCGTTCACCAAGCTGGGCAAGCAACTGGAGCGGCGCGACTACGATGTGCACTACCTCGCCGGCCACGGCGGCGACTGCACGTTCATGGGTTCGCTCGAGGGCTGGAACGACGACAAGTGCGAGCAGCAGTTCGCCATGCTCGACCGCGAGGTGGCCAAGCCGGGCGCCTATGCGGTGTTGGGCACCTACATCACCGAGGCAATGCGCGACACGGCACGGCGGTTTATTGAAACGCACCGCGACACGCCCTATGCCACGCTCGAATTCGGCGGGCTCAATGTGTGGGAAGTGGTGCGCGGCAGTGTGTGCCGCGAACTGCGCGAACGCTTTCTGCTGCGCGACACCGACAACCTGTCTACGCACCCGCTGCTCGAGAAGTACGCGCGCACCATGGTGACGGGCTACCTCGCGCTCGAAGCCTACCTCGATGACGTTCAGCCAGACGCGGCCATGGTCTTCAACGGCTTCTTCTATCAAGAGCGGCTCTTGAGCGAGCTGGCGCGCCGGCGCGGTTGCAAGGTAGTCGCGCACGAGAACTCGTGCTTCCGCGACCGCAAGATCTTCTCCGAGACCGGCTACGTGGGCAATTGGACCGACCCCAACGCCGAAGGCCGCTTCCGCCTGCGCGCGCGCGTGCTCACCAATGAACAGCGCCAACAGGTGCGCAACTATCTCGACGGGGTTTTCTCGGGCAAGGTGAACACCATCGGCCAGGCGGCCCCCGACACCGAAGCGGCCGTGCGTGAAAAGCTGCACGTGGCGCCCGGCCAGAAGATCGCCCTGCTGATCGGCCAGGTGCCGTTCGATGTGGTGATGGTCTACGACCTCGGCGTGTT
>CAYMLC010000438.1:0-1892 GCA_964390765.1 uncultured Nitrospirales bacterium | reverse complement strand
CGAGTTCCCGATGGAGATCTGCCGCGAGGCGTGGGAGCTGGGCCTGATGAACGTCAAGGTCCCCGAGGCGCATGGTGGTCTCGAGCTGGGCGTGTTCGAGAACATGCTCGGGTTTATCGAAGGCACCATCGAATTCTTCCGCCAACGCCCCGACTACACGCTGGTCGTGCGGCTGCACCCCTTCGAAGAAGTCATCGGCGGCGACCGGACGTGGAAGCAACTGCAGGAACAGACGCTGCCGGACAATGTGCGCGTGGTGCACAGCAAGGACATCAACACCTATTCCATCATGCGTATCGCCGACTTCGGCATCGCGTCGACCTCGCAGGCCGCGCTGGAAATGGCCGCCATGAACAAACCCGTCGCGCTGGTGGGCGAGGCCTTCTTCGGGCGGCACGGGTTTACCTGCGACATCGACGATGTCGGCGGCTTCAGCCGCACACTGCAGCAGTTGTGCGATGCGCCGCACTTCACCCCCGCGATGCAGAACGCCATGGAGCGCTTTCTCTACCACATCATCTTCGAGCACCAGGTGCCCTATCACCGCGAAGCCTGGCAATTCAGTGGGGCGGCCGCCAACCAGATCGCAGGCATGATCGGCCTGACCCGGCCCGGCTTCATGTCCGAGGCCGAGACCTGCATCGTCGGCGCCGAAGGGTTCACCACCCTGCTGCACGTGCCCAATGGCCACACCCCCGCCGACGGCTTCACCCCGCTCCATGCTCAGGTCAACGCCCAATCAAATGGCGACGGCAACCCCTGGCTGGCCTGTGCCACCGATGCCACCGGCTGGTCGGGCGTGGGCTACGGCTGTGCCCAGGCCAACCAGTGCGACGGCCGCACCCTGCCGTGCGCGCCCCAACGCGCCTACACCGCCTCGGTCAGCCTGCGCGCGCTCGACGAAGTCAGCACCGTGCCCGTGCAACTGCACGCCATCGGCACCAACGGCGGCAACTTCGGCTCGCAGCGCATCACGCTCGGCACCGACTGGAAGACCGTAACCCTGCGCTTTCAGACCGCCGCCGACACCACCCACCTCGGCCTGCAAATCGTCAAGGCCGGCCAGAGCACCCCTGTCCGCTTCGCCCTGCGCGACCTCAAAGTCGCGGGCGAATTCTCCTGGTTAAACCTGGTTTAGGGGGCGGGCGAGCGCTTCGAGACTAACCACCGGTCCACGGATTGAGGGTTTCGACAGACATTGGGCCGAAGCTGTCGTCACGCGTGACGACTGTCAGGCGATGAACGAGTGCAGTGGCCGCGATGAGCCCGTCAACGCTTGGAACGGGCCGGCCGCATTGTTCGCCTTGGGCAACCAGTGTACCCCATGCAAACGCCACCTGTTGGTCCACCGACAGGATTCGCTCCGCGAACCGCTCACACAAGTCCCGCTCCAGCCAGCGCTCAATGCTGCGCCGGCGCCGACCGGGCGCAAGGCGCGCGGCACCCCGCTGGATTTCACCAAGGGTAAGCACACTGAGGCAAACCTCGCGTTCATCGCATTCGCGCAGCCATGCCATCACGCGCGCGTCCGGACGCGCACGCAACGGCTCAGACACCACGCACGTGTCCAGCAGATGCTTCATAGGTCCACATCACGCGGAACATCTCTGCCGCGCGTAAGGTCGATACCCTTCAGCGGCGCAGCGGACAGAAAATCCGCCAGCGTGCCCGCATGCTGGGTCAGGCGCGCATAGTCGCGCTCAGAGAGAACCACCACAGCCGGCTTGCCGCGGCGCGTCACGTGTTGCGGGCCGTCAGACAATGCCTGCTCGACCACCTCACTAAATCGGTTCTTCGCACTATGCAGGGGCCACGAGTTCTTCATGCATCTACCCTAGCTAGTGTCATGCGTGCGAAGTTCGAGTGAGAAGTGTCAGCGTTTGTTATCCTGT
>CAYMLC010000437.1:0-3162 GCA_964390765.1 uncultured Nitrospirales bacterium | reverse complement strand
ATCTCCTGCACGGCGCGCAGGTCGGCCCCGCCATCGAGCAGGTGCGTGGCGAAGGCGTGGCGCAGCATGTGCGGCGTCACGTTCTGCGGAATGCCCGCGGCCGACGCGTGAAACTTCACCACGCGCCACACGGCCGAACGCGACATGCGCCGCCCGCGCGCCCCCAGGAAGACTTGCGGGTCATGCACCGGGCCCTCCTCCCGCGCGCGCAGCCACGCCGCGGTCTTGGCATGTGCCGCATGGCCCACGGGTACCAGGCGCATCTTGCTGCCCTTGCCGCGCACCCGCACCCACCCCTCTTCAAGCGAGAGGTCGGCCACGGGCAGCGCGGCCAGTTCAGAGATGCGCAGCCCGCACGAGTAGAAGAGCTCGAGCAGTGCCGCATCGCGCAGGCCCACGCGCGTGCCCGGGTCGGGCGCGGCCAACAACCGCTCCACCGCATCGCGCGGCAAGACCCGCGGCAGCTTACTCACCACACGCGGCGAATCGAGGTCGGCGGCGGGGTCGGCCTCGGCCAGCCCCTCAGCCAGGCAGAAGCGATGAAAGCGGCGAATCGCGCTGAGGTGCCGCGCCGCCGAGCGCGCGCCCAATCCCGCCCGCAGCAGGCCGGCCAGGTGGTCGAGCACATCTTCGCGCAGGACATCGGTGCAGGTGCGCACACCGCCCTCATCGAGGTGGTCGAGATAGCGGCGCAGGTCCGCCCCGTACGCCGCCAGCGTGCGCTCGCTCAGCCCGGCCTCGAAGACCAGTGCCTCGAGAAAGCGGTCGCACGCATCGGCCAACGAGAGGCGCCCCTTGGAAACAGAACGGCCCCGGCGTTGCGGAGACGCCGGGGCCGATTCGTGTCTATCGTCGTGTCCGGTAGGTTCCAAGCAGATGCGCGCTGCGGTGCACGCTTCCCTCTTAGTTGCTGATGGTCAGTTCGAACACCGCACGGCGGTTCAGCTTGCGGTTGGCGGGCGACGTGTTCGGCACGGCCGGCTGCGTCTCGCCAAAGCTCACCGTGCTGATGCGTTCCGGCGCGATGCCGTTCTGCACCATATAGCCCTTCACGGCGTCGGCACGGCGCTGGCCGAGACCCATGTTGTACTGCTCGCTGCCGATGTCGCAGGTGTGGCCTTCGACCAACACCACGTCACCGGGGTAGGTCTTCATTTCATTGATGACCGCGTCCGTGGCGCGCTTGCCTTCCGGCTTTAGCACGGCCTTGTCGAAGTCGAAGAGCACGTTGCTGAGTACGGGCACCGTACGACCCGGAGCAACCGGCGGCTCCTCCGGCGGCGCCGGCGTCTCGGCTACGGGCGGCGACCACGGACCATAGACGCAGCCCGCGTTGCCCCAGATTTCCATATCGTCTACGTTCGAGGCGGGTTCCGTCGGCCACCACCAGTAGCCCGAACGGCCCATGCAATCTTCCACGGGCATCGGCGTCGCACCGGTGTTGCCCCACCAGGACATGTCGTCCATCGGCTGGGCGGCCTGGGCGCCAGCGGCAAGGCCCATAATCAGGGCGACGCCGAGCGCAAGGGCGGCAAACTTCTTCATGTCGTTTCTCCTTCTGCTTCTCGCTAAAAATGGTTACGGGCTTGGTCCCGGACCGGAACACGGGCCACCAGCGCCAGGCCCCACACCTGGTCACCAGCATCGCTCGTGCCTGTAAGCCGCTGCGGTCGACGTGGTTCCGCGCCACAGGGACACCGCTACAAGCCATGTCCCAGACACAGCGCCTTACGCCTCCCAGTGTAGCACAAGGGCAACAGGTGCGCAAGCGGTCTTTATCCTCTTTCAGCGCCGAAATCGGCGTGTATAGACGGGTTTACACGCGCGCGCGCTCAGCCTTACGGACAGAAAACGCGACAAGGCGTACTGCTATTCGTCCGCCCGCGTGCGCGTGCACCGACACCGGGCGCACGCATGCTCGTCTCGCGCGCTCCTGTGGGGCAGGGCCACCGGCGGCGGCCCGGTTCCCCACCCCGCAAGTCGCTGTCATCAAACGGCTTCCTTCAGCCGTGTCTGCAGCGTACCGAGCGCCAGCGGAATGCGCTTGTTGCCGCCACTCTCCACGGCCTTACGCAGTTTGCGCAGGGCGCCCCCCACCTTCTTGCCGCCGCGCGCCGTGCCAAACAGGTGGCGGCTGACGGTCGACTGGGTCAGGTTGAGGATGACGGCAATGTCTTCCTGCGTCTTTCCGTGGAAGTAATAGAGCTTCAGCACTTCGCGCTGGCGCGGCGTCAACTCCTGGTCAATCAGCGCACTGATATCGGGCGCCACCTCCGCATAGAACTCGCGCATCGCCTCGCGGCGCGCACGGTCGACCTCGGTCTCAAACCAGAGACCTCGGTCGGCCGGCACGCGCTCGAGAATCTGATTATCCGTCGTCACTTCCCAGAAATCTGGATTGAACCGAGACATCTTCTTGGGCTCCGTTGGTTGTTTTTCGGCACTTTCCGGGCAGGGCGTTGGGCGTGCGTACGCGGCCTACATGGCCGGCGCGCGAACGCGCACAGAGCGTGTCAATCTGCATGGCGTTTCCTTTGTCGTGGTGCGCCCCGAGGGGCACGGTTGAGGGGTTGGCGAAGCAAACAAAAAGCGCCGCGGCGAGTGCTGGACTCGTCCGCGGCGCTCAAGGCCGACTGGGTTATGTCTGGTGGCTTACCGGACCGGGACCCCTACAGACGAGCGAAGGCGCACGATGCGCGCTACCGTGCCTACCGCTAACCAGCGGTCGCACAGCGCCATCTTGTGCTTCGACGTGTCGTAGGAGATCATGCTTCGCTCGCCTTGTTTCAGGAGGCCGCCCTGTGTGGCGACCCCCCCTAATTTACCACAGCCTGCGGTCGGCCACAACAGCCACCCGTATCTTCCTTACAGCCGATATGCATACTTTCTGCGGCCGACCCCAAAAAAAACCGCTGTGCCCCGACACACCGGCGAGGTGCAGGGGGCGAGGCGCATGGAGTACCGCGCTGCTAGTGCGCCGGGGCCTGCTCCGGCTTCGACCACGCATACGGCCTGGCCGGGTCGTCCAACTCGGTGTGGGCCAGCGCGTTGGTGTAGTTGCTCATCACCTTCAGGCTCAGCCCCACAATCACTTCCAGCGCCTGCCGCTTCGTATAGCCGGCATCCAGGACGGCCTGCAGGGGCTCATCGCCGATGTGACCG
>CAYMLC010000436.1:0-3174 GCA_964390765.1 uncultured Nitrospirales bacterium | reverse complement strand
CGGGCGCATGGGGCGGCAGCGCCACCGACACGAGCCGGCTGTGCGGTGTGGTGAACACGGGGTGGTAGAGGCGCGTGGGCACGGTATCGGGCGGCAGCGTAATGGTGCGCGTGAAGTCGAAGGCCGGGTCATCGCTCGCGTACTGGAGGGTGACGGGCAGCGGCCCCGGCCGCGCGGGCACCTCGAGCACGAGCCAGGTGTGCAGTGTGGCCTGCCAGGCTTCCGGCGCGCGCAGGGCCTCGGGCTTGGGCGGCAGGGTCACCCCGTGCGTCTGGCCACCTGCGCCCACGGCCGCGCGTGCGTGCGCGGGCACGGTTGGCGCGTCGGCGAACGCGGTCAGCACGGTCTCCATGCGGTAGGACTGATAGGCGCGCAGCAGCCCGAGCGGTACCGCATAGGCCAGCAGCAGCAGCGCCACGGCCACCAGCGCGCGCCGCACAGCCACGCGCGTGCCGGGCCACCAGCGGGGAGCTTCGTGGCCGCGCCACCGGCGCCAGGTCTGGTGCGCGCCCGCCAGCAGCGCCTGCCACAGCCAGGCGTTCAGCGCGAGGGCGAGCGCCTCGAGCCAGAAGGTGTGGCGCACGCTGAAGCGCAGCGAGGGATAACCGGCGAGCACGAGAAAGGCCACGGCGGCGGCCAGCGCGCGGCGCGGCGAAACGGCCGCGAGCAGGGCCAGCGCCAGCACGGCGGTATAGCGATTGAGGAGATGCAGCGCATCGGCCACGTGCGCGCGGGCGTCGAAAAGCGCCTGGGTAAAGGCGGCCGACACACCCGGCGGCGCGGGGGCGGGGGCGCGCAACTCATCGCACAGGCGCAGCACGGCTGCCCAGGCCCGCGTGACAAAGTCGGCGGGCAGCGTAGTCAGCAGTGCCGTGTAATACGCGCCCGCGGCCGCGTCGTAGGCGCGCGAATAATGGCGCAGCGCGGGGGCTGTGCCACCCGTACAGGCCGCGTGACTGGCCACGACGGCGCGCGTGTATTCGTCGAGGAAAGGGTCGCCGTGGTCGTAGAGCGGGCTGTCGACACCCACGCGGCGCTCCGTGTAATCGAGCAGGCCGATCAGCGTGTCGTGCGCGGTGTTGCTGGCCCCGGCCAGTGCCACGAGGATCGGCGCGCCCACCGCCAAGAAGGCGGACACCACGAGTGCCGGACACACGATGCGCCGGCCCCGGGTCAGGCGCCAGGCGCCGGGCAGGGCAAGACCCGCCAGCAGCGCGCACAGCGCCACGGCCAGCAGCACGTCTTGCCGCCAGCCCACGCCCGCCCCCAGCGTGGCGCCGATGGCCAGTGCGAGCAGCGCCTGCACGCGGCGGGGGCGCGGCCGGTAGAGCAACAGCGCGAGCAGCCACTGCGCCACGAGGAAGAACGGGGCCTTGCTGTAGTCGCGCTGGTGGGGCAGATAGCTGAGTTGCAGGGGCGAGGTGATGTAGAGCGCAGTGAACAACAGCGCCACCGGGCGTGCGGCCACACAGCGCAACAGCCCGAAGACGGCCGCACCACTCACTCCGTAGAGCAGGCCATACAGCGGCGTCAGAGCCGACCACGCTACGCCGAACAGGGCAAAGCACAGGGCCACGGCACCCAACAGATAGCCGTGGAACTGCTGCCACTGCAGCCAGCCGGGAAAGTGCGGGTTGGGGTGCAGCGCGTTCTTGGCGTCCCAGCCGGGTTCGGGGGGCGTGCCGGGCGGCAACATGCCCGCCAGGTCGAGCGAGGCGCAGTCGAAGCGCGGCTGCTCGAGCGAGAGGAAGGCGGCCAGCTGGGGGTTCGCGTACCAGTCGGGATTACCGGGGGGCGCGCCACAGGCCCAAAGCACAGTGGGGGCCAGCATGTCCTGCCAGAAGAGCGCGCGCCCATCCCAGTTCGCGGTGTAGGCCATGCCCACCACCGCCGCCGCCACACCGACCACCGCGGCCCAGGCCGCATCGCGCCGCGCACCCCGCTTCATGCATGCGGCCCCGCGGGCCACTGTGTGCGCAGGGTTTCCAATTCGGTCTCGTGGCCGGTTGCGTCGGCGACATGCCGGGCCGTGTCCCAGCATTCGGGCAGCGCGGGCGCCAGGGCCACGGCACGCGCCGCGGCCTGCCACGCGTCTTCACCGTGCCCGAGCCGCAGCAGCATCAGGGCACGGTAGCGGTGCAGCGCGCTCTCATCCGGCGTGCGGGCCAGCGCCTCGTCCAGACAGTCGCGCGCCGCGGCCCAGTCTTCGCGCTCGGCGTGCACCACGGCCAGGTTGCGCCAGGCGTCGGCGTTCTCCGGCTCGGTGCGCACGGCCAGCTCCAGCGCCTGCCGGGCCGGTTCGTGCGCGCCCAGCAGATGCAGCATCGCGCCCAGGTCCTTCAACACGGCCGCGTTGGCCGGCTGCAGGGCCAGTGCTTCGCGATAGGCGCGCGCGGCTTCCGCATAGCGGCCCAACTCCGCGTACTGGTTGCCTAGCTCCGCATGGGCCCGCGGGTCGCCCGGGGCCTCGCGCAGTTTCGCCTGACCCAGGGCCAGGTAGTGAGCGCGCTTGGCGGCCAGGGCCGCTTCGGGCCGGCGCGCACCGTAGTGGTGCACCGGCACGGCGCAATCGCGCAGCGGCACCTGCGCTTCCAGCAACGCATCGTTCACCAGTTCGTGCACACGCCCGCGGAAACGCGCCGCCGGCACATTCGGAAACAGGCGCACTTTCGTGCTGGGCGTCCACCCGGCAAAGCCCGCGGCGTGCGGGTCGCCCGGCGCCACGGGCACGAACCCGTGCACGCCGCTGTCGTTGGTGTAGTTGAGCGTGGTCATGCGATAGCCGGCGGGCGGACCATCGAGCAGGGCGCGCAGGGCCGCGTGGTCGGCCGGCGCGATCACTTCGTCCGCATCGAGCACCAGCACCCAGTCGCCGGTGCAGCAGTCGATGGCGGCATTGCGCGCGGCGGCGAAGTCTTCGGCCCAGGCAAACGAGGCCACGCGGCAACCGTGGGCGCGCGCGATATCGGGCGTGCTGTCGGTCGAGCCCGTATCCACCACGCACCATTCGTCGGCCAGGGGGCCCGTCGTGGCCAGGCAATGGGGCAGAAAATCCGCCTCGTCGCGCACGATCATGGCGACGGACAGGCGCATGGGTCAGGCTCAGTTCGTTTCCGCGGGGGTGTCGGCGGCGCTCGTCCCGGCGGGGACGCTGATGTCGCTCATGCCGCCCTC
>CAYMLC010000435.1:0-3174 GCA_964390765.1 uncultured Nitrospirales bacterium | reverse complement strand
CGCCGGTAGTATGCGAACGAGTGGGGGATAGGCGTTTTCATGCTTCACCATTGCACATGCGGTTTTCAGGCGGACCTGCGGCCCGAGCTTGCCCGGCAGATGTCGTGTCCGAATTGTGGCGGCGACTTGACGCCGCTCGCGGAGGCGCCGGCCACCGATGCAGCCACGGCCTTCGACGACGAGCCGGGGGCCACGTCCGAACTGCGGTTGCCGCCAGCAGCCCCGCGGTCGCCCGAGCCGTCGGCAACGCCCGACGAACCGGTCCTCGGTACCCCGCCCGATCGCGTCGAATCGGAAGCGCCGGATGTGTCGGCCTGGCTCGACGACACCGAAGCCGAGGCGGAAGCCGCGCCGGCGCCGGCGGATACGGGTCCGCCGATCGACTGGTCAGAGCCATCCGGGCCGCCGGCCAGCCGCGCGCGGTGGCTGCCCCACTACGACGAGCTGCCCAAGACGGCGGAGGAGGCGACCCGGCGCGCCCTTGAACAGCGCGAGTACGAGCGGCAATTGCACGACGAGGGCCTGCAGCAAAGGCTGAACGATGCTTACGATCCCGAGCTGGACGCCGGTAAGCGCGACCCCCGGCAGATGGCCCTTTTTGCGCTGGTCTCACTGGCTGTCATGGCGGGCATCCTGCTGCTGCCGGTCGACGACTGGATCAACGCAGTAACCACCACCGTCGCGACGATGCCGCAGGGCGACCTGCCCGGTTGGTGGCCCCTAGTCGGCTACGCCAGCGCCGTGCTTATCCAATTGCCTGCCGCCGTGGTGGCCATTGCGCTCGCACTCAACGTGAAGAATCCCGACTACCGTCTCGACCTCGAGACCTGCGTGCAGTCGACTACCGGCGGCATGGTGTTGTTCGCTCCCTACATTTTTCTTTTGGTGGTGCCGGTGCCTGGCGGATTCGGCCTTCTGCTGTACGTCATTGCCTTGGGTGTTGTGTGGTCGCAGTACGACTTCGATGGCTTTTCCATGGTCGCGCTGCTCATCCTCTGGGCGCTTGTGGGCACGGTGGCGCACTACCTGCGCGAGGCCGGGCTGAGCATGCTGGCCTTTGGGCTTGGCCTGTCCTGAGTCGCTCGGCGCGCCATCAGACTTTCACGACTTTTCAAGTTTTCCTGCAAGCGTCACTATTCGCTTGATGCTGTACCGGCCAAGGCGTACACTGCCCGCGCGGTAACCGTTGGCTTGGCACTTGTGGATACACTTTCCCTCAAACGGCGCATGGCGCAGCCTGGATTTTTGCCCGCACTGCCCGAAGCGGCGCGGTGTGTCTTTGCTATGTCCGACGGCGACCCCTACGCGCGGACGGCCCTCGGCCGCATCGCGCAGGAGACGCCCTGGCTGGCCGACGCCCTGGCCGGCACCACGCAGGAGGGTAAGTCCTTTCCCACACTGAATGCGGCCGTGGCCGAGGCGCCAGCCGTGGACCTGCAGCGCGCCGTGCTGGCGCCTGCGCTCGCGCCGCTGACGGGCCACTGGCTGGGCGATCCGGTACGTGCCACGGCCTTCTGGCGCAACGCGCTGCGCGGGGCCGACTTCGCGGCGCGCCTGCATCCGGCCGACGCCCCCACGGCCCATGCGGCCGCCCTGTTGCGCGATATCGGTTCGCTGCTGTTGCCTCAGGCAGCCGGCATGGACTACGCGGAAGTCGAGCGCCTGATGGCCAGCGAGCGTTTGCCCGTGCTCGAGGCGGAGCGGCGGGTTTACGGTGCCGACCACACGCTTGCGGGCAAATGGCTTGCGGAACACTGGGGCCTGCCGCGCGCTGTGGTCTACGGCATCTGGCTGCACCACCAGCCGCCCGGTGCGCTCGATGGCAGCCACTATCCGATTGCGCTCATCAATGCCGTGCAACTGGCCGAACGACTGGCCGAGAACACCGCAGACGAAGTATTGGCCTCGTCGCCGGGTCTGCTGCAGCGCCTCGATGTGGATGCACACGCCCTGCGCGCCTTGGCGCGTGCGGTGCCTGAAGAGCCCGCGGCCCTGCGCCATCTGCGCGGCCGCCTCGAGACGACGGTGGCGGCACCGGTACCCGCGCCCATTAACAATGGCTGGCCCGTGCGCCTTACGCGCTGGCAGGGCATCGCGAAGCTGGACGATGCCGCGCGGCCTTCGACGCCACCGGCCACCGTGCTCGACGAGGTGGCGGGCCTGTTGCGCGCGAACTTCGGCGTGCGTGCCGGGCTGTGCGGCATGCGCGACACGGTGGCGCGCCGGGTGGAGGCGCGGGTCTGGCACGACCATGAATCGCCCTTCGAAGCCGTGAGCGCGCCGCTCGACGCGCGCGCCAGTGATGCGCAGGAGGAGCGCGCCGCGGACGAGGCCTTGCGCGAACTGGTGCTGGGGCCGCGCGGCCAGGTGTTCGACCCGCGCGGCATGGTGATGACGCCCTTGGTCGCGTGGGACGAGCGGGTCGGCAGCATCGTGTTTGACAGCGAGGCCGCGAGCGCACCGTTTTCCGGCGATGCGCAGGCGGACCTGCTGGCCTTTGCCGGTGCCGCGGCCCGCGCGCTGTATCGCGCGATGGCGTGGGAGGCGGCCGCGAGCGAGCAAGAGGGCCTCGCGCTGGCCCTGCAACAAACCGATGCCCGCCAGCGACAGCAACTGCGCCGCGAGCGGCTGGCCGCGGTCGCGCGCATGGCGGCGGGCGCCTCGCACGAGATCAACAATCCCCTGGCCGTGATGCTGGGCCGCGCGCAGATGATGCGCGAGCGGGTGAGTGAGGGCAAAGACGCGAATGCCCTCGACGCTATCCTGGAGCAGGGGCGGCGGGCCGCGCAGATACTGACGGACCTGATGCACTTTGCGGGACCGCCCAAGCCCAAGCTCGAACCTGCACTGCTGCCCCTGGTCGTGCACCGCGTGGTGGCGCAGGCGCGCGAGCGGCTGGCCGCGCGCGCGATTCAGGTGGAGGAGCAACATGCCGAGGGTCTGCCGCGCGTGCGCATCGACCGCTATCAGTTCGAGCAGGTGCTGCTGAATCTGCTGGACAATGCCGAACGCGCCATCCCCGCGCGCGGTGGCACGATTACGCTGCGCACCGAACGGGCCGGCGGCGGTGCGGAAGCCGCACTCATCGTCGAAGACTCGGGTTCGGGCATGCGGCCTGAAGTGGTCGACCATGTCTTCGAGCCCTTCTTCACGACGCGTCCCCCGGGCCAGGGC
>CAYMLC010000434.1:0-3190 GCA_964390765.1 uncultured Nitrospirales bacterium | reverse complement strand
TGCGCCCGCGCCCACACCCGCGCCAACGCCTACCCCGGCACCCGTCCACGCGCGTACACCGTGTCCGCCTCTGTGCTCTGCCACCCACAACACACAAGGCACACCAGCGCCCCATGCACATCGACTTCCGCCTCGCACGCCGCCGCCTGCGCCGGCGCGGCCTCGACGACGCGGCCATCGCCCAATGGGTTGCCCTCCACCGCCGCGCCACCTTCGCCCGCGATCACCTGACCACAGCGCGTGGCCAGCCCTGGCGCGTGCGCCCCTACCAGCGCCGCTCGCTCGAATCGTGGGCGGAACGCAAGGTGCACTGCGACGGCCGCGACGTCGGCAAGACGAGCGAGATCGAAATCATCGCGTGCTGGGCCATGGTGTGCCGCCCCAACACCGAGATGCTGATCGCCACGCAATGCGAGAACCACCTGTTCCCGCTGATGCACCGGCTGCAGCGCCGCTTCAAGACCACGCCCGAATTCGCGCCCGCCCTCGTCGAGATGCGCCAGACGCCCTCCTGGTTCTTCCGCTTCTCCAACGGCTTCATCCTCTGGGGGCGTATCGCCGGGCCGCGCGGCATGAACTTCCAGGGCATGCACGTCGACTGGCAAATCGTGGACGAAGCGCAGGAGATGACCGAGACCGCCTGGGCGGAGCTGCTGCAGGCGCTCAATGGCGGCGGCCGCCGCTGGGTCTATGGCGTGCCCAACGGCCTGCGCAACACCTTCTACCGCCTGACCCAACTGCGCGAGGCCGAGCAGTACAACTGGCCCAGTGCGCTCAACCCCACCTTCACGCCAGAGAAGGATGAAGAGCTGGCGCGGCTCTATGGCGGACGCGAAAGCCCCGGCTATCGCCACCGCGTGCTGGGCCAGCACGGTGCGCCGGCACATGCGGTCTTCGCCCTCGACGATTACCTCGCCTGCGTGCAAACCGGCCACGACTACGCCGTGCTGCACCTGACGCGCGAAGACACCCACCCCACCTTCGACACGGCCCCGGCAGGCGCCTACTACCTGGGCGCGGACCTGGGCTATGCGCGCGACCCCTCGGAGCTGGTGGTCTACCGCAACGAACCACCCAACTTCATCGCCGTGCTGCGCGTGCACTTGCAGGGACTCGACTACGCCGCGCAGCAGGCAGTCCTCGAAGCGCTCGACCGCGCCTACGCCTTCCGCCGCGTTGCCATCGACGCCGGCAACAGCGGCCGCGCCGTGGCGCATCACCTGCAACAGTTGGGCCCGCGCTGGTGTGCCATGCTCGACGCCGTCGAATTCGGCGGCAGCATCGACCTGCCGCCGCTCCCCGATGGCCGCCCCCGACGCCGCCGCACCAAGGAATTCATGACCGAATGCATCCAGCGGCGCCTGGCCGAGCACACCCTGGTCTTCGGCGCCGACCCCGACCGCGAGCAGCAATACGCCGGCCACACCTATACCGTGAACAGTCTGGGACAAGTGGTCTATCAGAAGGGCAACGACCACATCATCGATGCCGACCGCTGCGCGCTGCTGGCCCACTGGCGCGACACCACCGAGCCGTGGGACGCGCCGCCCCCGCTGCTCGGCACGCCCGTCGCCGCGTTCTAGCCGCTAGCGGAAGAAGCGCCCGCTGTCCGCGTGGCTGGCCGGGCTGTCCCAGTCGGGCCGCCACCAGACTGCCGCTTCGGTACCCGGGTCCACATCGTACTGGCGCACGTTGATGCGCACCTGCTGCCACGCGCCGCCCGCCTGCGCATTGAGCCACGCCTCCGGCACAGCCAGTTCATAGTAGGCGCGCTCGCGCTCTTCCACGCTGGCCACTGCGATACCATCGGGCAGACCATCCGGCCGGAACAGTTGCACGCCATCGCGCGTGGCCACCATGCGCACCACCAGATAATCACGCTGGGCCAACCCGCCGGTCTGCGCATCTTCCGGGCGCGCATCGATATACACCGTGATGTTGTCCTGGTCCTGAAAATCGCCGCGCGGATCGAGCCGCTGCTGGTCATCGACCGTGGCCACCGCGACATACAACGTGCCATCGCGCTCGGCCACACCGAAATCGAACGATGCGTCCTGCGGCCCATACCATGCGTCCATCGTATCGTCGACGTGGCCGGGCTCCGGCGGCTGCACCTGCAAATGTGGCCAGTCGCCCAGATCGCCATCGACCCCAATGCCGTCGCCGGGCAAAATGGCATAACTGGTGTCGACATTGATGCGATGCTGCCCCTCGATGGTCACCGGATTGACCTCGCCTTCAAGCGCATAGCGCACCGTCCAGCGTGTGACCAGCGGCGGCAGCAACACCGGATCAGTCGGAGTCGTAACTGCGAGTCGCACCGGCACCAGGTCCACATTGTTCGGCTCGACCCGCCGCTGCATCGTGGCACGGTTGGCGCGCAGCTGCGCGTTGTGCACAAAGCGTAGCTCCACCTCCATCGGCACATTGGTCACATTGGTCAGGCGCAGATGCGTGCGGGCGCCATCGAAGGTCGGGCCATCCGCCACTACAGGTTCGTTGCGCACCGTCGCGCCGCTCAAGGCCGCCCGCACCAGGGCCGTGCGCTCTTCGGTCACAATATGACTGTCCCAGATACCACCCAGCATCAGGTTTGCAATGCGCGGGCCAGCATCGGTCATCGTCACCCACATGAAGTGATCGAACTCGCCAAAGTTCGGCCCCCGCAAATCGCTGCCCCCACCCATCGTCGCCAGCACAATGTAATCATTGTCATTGCGGCGGTGCTTGTAGTAATGGTGCGTATGCCCCGCAAACACGCTGTGCGGGCGCTCCGCCAACAACGCCATGATCTGCGCAAAGTTATTGTCACCGCCATAATTCCACATCGGCGCATGCATAAAGACCAGCGTCCAGCGCACGTCGGTATGCTCATCCAGCGCATTGCGCACATACTCCACCTGCGCTTCGCTGATCGAAAATACATTGGGGTCCTGCGTGTTCAGACACAGAAACAGCGCGCCCTTGTATAGAAAATGATAGTAGGCCCGGCCAAAGCGCTTCTCCCATTCCTCGGCCATCACGTTGTTGGTGATGTCGTGGTTGCCCGGCACAAAGAAGAACGGCATCTCAAGTTGATCGACAAAGCCGAGAAACTCGTCCCACTCACGCGCGAGCTGTTCCCGGTTCTCCGTATACCCCTCGATGAGATCGCCCACGCTCATCACGAACTCCGGCTGCAACAGATTCA
>CAYMLC010000433.1:0-3200 GCA_964390765.1 uncultured Nitrospirales bacterium | reverse complement strand
CGTGGGCACGCCGCGCTGCTCGAACTGGATCACGCGCAGCCGAAAACGAATGTCTTCGAGCAGCATGCGGTTGACGCCGATGAGGTCGGCAATCAGCCCGACGATAACCAGCGCGAAGCCCGTGCCGATAAGCAGCACCGACAGGAGCAGCGACTGCACGTTGCCCGCACCCTCGCCCACCGAAAAGAGGTAGACGAAGCGCAGGGCCGGCAGCAGGCCCAGCAGCAGCATGGCCAGGCCCGGCAGCGCGAAGAAGCGGAAGGGGCGGTACGTCATGAAGATGCGCACAATGGTGAACAGCGAGCGGTGCACGTAGCCCGGAATGCTGGGCACCAGCCGCGAGGGGCGCAGGTCGGGATTGGTGCGCACCGGCACACTGACGATGGCCATGTTCTTGCGCCCCGCCTGGATAATGGTTTCGAGCGTATAGGTGTAGTTGTCGAACACATTCAGCCGCAGCGCCGCCTCACGCGTCATCGCGCGAAAGCCACTCGGCGCATCGGGAATGCGCGTGCCGCTGGCCAGCCGTACCACCCACGAGCCCAGCCGCTGCAACACCTTCTTCGTGCGCGAGAAGTGTTCGATGCGGTTAATCGGGCGCTCGCCCACCACGATGTCGGCATCGCCCCGCAAGATGGGCTGCAACAGTTTCACGATGTCTTCGGCGTTGTACTGATTGTCCGCGTCGGTGTTCACGATCACGTCGGCGCCACAAGCGATAGCGTGGTCGAGCCCGGCCATGAAGGCGCGCGCCAGCCCACGGTTCACCACCAGGCTGATCACATGGTCGGCCCCGAATTCGCGCGCCACCTCGACCGTGCGGTCGCGCGAACCATCATCGATTACCAGCCACTCGACGCGGTCGAAGCCAGGCATCGAGCGGGGCAGGTGCGACAGTGTGATGGGCAGCGATTCTTCTTCGTTGAAGCAGGGAATCTGGATGATCAGCTTGGGCATGATGGTGGCCCCTGGTGCGGCGCTATCTTTCCCCCATAGAACCGGAGTATAGCAGACCGCGCGTCAGGCCGTAGCCTGCCGCTCGGCAATGCGGTCGAACACGGCCAGTAACTTCTTCTCTTCGTGCTGCCAGTTATAGGTGGTCTCTACGGCGCGGCGGCCGTTCGCACCCAGGCGCTGTGCCTCTTCCGGATCGCGCAGGAGCCGCAGGATCGCCGCCGCTATCGCCTCGGGATCGGTCACGTCGATTAACAGGCCACAATCCGCCTCGCGGATCACGCGCGCGATCTCGACCGCGTAGTCCGGCCCAACGATCGGCAGCCCCTCGCGCATGTAGTCGAACATCTTGTGCGGCATGCCGTAGGTGTGCTCCAACCCGACCGGCTGAAACAGAATAAGGCCAATCCGCGAAACCGCCATCCACGCGGGCACTTCGGTAAAGGGTACCTCGTCGATCACTTCGATGCAGGCGTCCATGCCGCTCTCGCGCAGCGCGGCCAGATACTCGTCCTTCGTGCCGTATTCGTAGCGGCCAAGGCAGATGCAATGAATGTCGGGCGCCTCGCGCACCAGCAACTTCATCGCCTCGAGCAACTCGTAGGCGCCGCGATAGGTACCGAAGATGCCCTGGTGAATCAGCGTCGGCCGCTCGGCGTAGCGGGCACGCAATGCTTCAGGAATCTCGGTGCAGCGCGGCTGCAGGTGGTTCGTGTTCAGCACGACCGTACGCCGCACACGGATACACTTGAAGTCATCATCGAGACTGGCCTTGGTCAGCACAATCTCGTCGGTGAAACGGGCGAACACGCGCATCATGAAGCGCGTCAGCCAGGTGACCGGCGCCCCCAACGCACGCGGAAAGAACTTGGCGAAGAGCGTGGGGAAGTACTCGTGTACATCGAAAACGATAGGACGCCCCGTGGTCAGCTTGATGGCGAGACCCGACACCCAACTCTCCGGCTCGACCGCCATGTACACGTCGCAGCGCTCGCGCCGGCCCACGCCAATCAGCCGCCACGTGGTGCGCAGGCGCCCGCGGATGCTCGCGTCCCACGGCAGCGGCACAAAGCGGCAGCCGTCCTGCGCTTCGGGCAGGTCGATTTCCGTCGGCTGAAAGAGCACCACCTCGTGACCCGCCTGCGCCAGGCTCACCGCTTCTTTCCAATAGACCCGCTTGTCGTAGGGCGGGTGAATGGTCTGCAGAATGCCTATCTTCATTGTGGGTCCGCGGGCGCGGTATCGGACGGGGCCGGCTCGACCGGCGCGGCATCGGCCGGCGTGGCCTCGGTGCGCGCCGCGTTGAAGCGCACTTCGTAGCGGCCAATGGTCAGCGGCGTATTGGCTTCGAGCGCGGCGCGCGTCTGCAGCATCAGCCAACTGGTCTGCGCGAGGCGGTTGATCATGGCCGCTCGGTCATAGTCGGCGCCGTTGAAGACGCAATCGTAGGCGTAGCAGATGTTCGCCTCGTGGCCGGGGTCGCGGCGCCGACTGGTGCGCCACAGGGTACGGTCGAGCACGTCGATGCGCAGGCGGTTGAAATCTTCAAGCGTGACCACACAGTCGCCGCGCTGCGCGTTGAAGCGCTCGCGCACGCCTTCAAACGCATAGCCCGTGGCCGAATAGGTCAGTGCGGCCACGTGGTTGTCGAAGGTCTTGAATGCGACGGCGATGTTCTCGTCCGGCTTGTCGCAGCGCACCGGCATGATCTCGACGGGATAGGCGTTCTCGCCGAACAGGTGCCAGATGTAGTCGGTCCAGTGGCAGAGGTTGCCCAGCACGCGGCCGCCTTCGCCCGGCCGGTTGTACCAGTGGTCGTCGGCCAGCAGCATGCCCGTCACGAACCAGTTGTACACGCCCGGCCCCGGCTGCCCGCGCAGATAGTCGAGCGCGAGTTTGCCGTATTCGCTGACCGGCCGGTTGTAACCCAGGAAGATCTTGCCGTCGCTGTGCTCGGCCGCATCCAGTAATTCGGCCAGTTGCGACTCGTCCACCACGGGCGGCTTCTCGATGTACACGTGCTTGCCCGCGCGCAGTGCGCGCACCGCGTACTCGCAGTGGCTGGCGTGGTTCGACACGATGTAGAGCAACTCGGCACGGTCGGACTGGATCACGCGCTCGACATCATCGGTGTAGAAGCCCGCCGAATAGGCCTGCGCCAGCGAGGCCGCGCGGTGCAGTTCCTTATCCATGACCGCGGCCAGCACGCGGCCATAGTTCTCGCGCAGGAAGTAGGCGACGGTCGA
>CAYMLC010000432.1:0-3204 GCA_964390765.1 uncultured Nitrospirales bacterium | reverse complement strand
CCGGGGTCCTCGGCCAGGTTGTAGAGGAAGATACCCTCGATGCGCTGGTGGTCGCCGGTCGTCGTGTCGCGCGGGTCGTCGATCAGCTTCCAATCCCCTTCGCGCAGCGCATACGAGTTGCTGAAGTCCCAATGCCAGCGCGCGTGCGGCGTGGGCGCGGTGGCATCGAGCAGTTGCGCCGAGATGTCGTGCCCGTCGATATCCGTGAGCGCATCGAGTCCACACAGCGCCGCGGCGGTCGGCAGCCAGTCGCACGCCGTGGCGAACTGGTGGCGCACGGCGCCCTCGGGCAAGGCGCCCGGCAGGCTGACGAGCGAGGGCACGCGGATGCCGCCCTCGAGCAGGCTGAACTTCGCGCCGCGCAAGTCGCCCGCGTAGCCGCCGCCGTAGTTGGCGCGCGCTTCGGTACTGTGGCCGTGGTCACTCTGAAAGATGATAAGCGTGTTGTCGCGCTGGCCGGTCTCGTCGAGCGCCGTAAGCAACCGGCCGATCTGCTCGTCCAGGGTCGACATGAGCGCGGCATAGGCGCGGCGCGGTTCGTCGAGGTGCGCGTAGTGTTCGCGCCAGCGGTCGTAGGGCTGCATCGGGTAGTGCGGCGAACCGAAGGCCACATACTGCATCCACGGCCGTTGCGCGTTCTCGCGGGCGAAGCGGGCGGCCTCGCGCACGATGATGTCGCCCGCGTGCATGCCGCTCTCCCAGTGCCGCGCGCCGTTCAGGTACCAGTCGTGCCACTGCGGCGGTTTGCCCCACTCCGCGCCGCCGTAGCTGAAGTGCGACCACCGGTCGATGCAGCCGGACAAAAAGCCGATGTGGTCGTCGAAGCCGTGGCCGAGTGGTCCGGGGTCGGCGCCCATGTGCCACTTGCCGAAGCACGCGGTGCGATAGCCCGCGGCGCGGAAGTGCTCGGCGATGGTCACCCGGTCCTGGCGCAGGCCACTGGTCGTGCCGAAGGCACTGGGGTGCGATTCGCTGTTGGCGGGAATGCCGGTGCGGTGCGGATAGCAGCCCGTCATCAGCGCGGCACGCGAAGCCGAGCAGACCGGCGCCGCGCAGTAGGCCTGGGTCAGGCGCACCCCCCGCCCGGCCAGCGCGTCAAGGTTCGGCGTCTCCAGGTCGTCCGCACCATAGACGCCCAGATCGAGCGTGCCCTGGTCATCGGTGTAAATCAGCAGCACATTCGGCGGCCGCTCGCCCGGCGCGCCCCACCCGCGCGTGCCCAGCGCCGCCGTGCCCAGCGCTCCGCCCATCGCCTGTAGGAACTGCCGCCGGTTTAGATCGTGCCGCTGCATGATGTGTCCTTTCGTGCCTTGGCTCACGCCACGCGCCCGCAGCACTTCTTAAACTTCTTGCCGCTGCCGCAGTGGCAGGGGTCGTTGGGGCCGGGGGCGCGTTTGCCGGCGGCGGCCAGGTCGCGCTCGCGCATGTATTGCATCACGCCGGCGGCGGGCCGTTGCGCGTGCAGTTCGGCCGCCATCACGCGCATGCCTTCGTCAATGTGGTGGAAGAATTGTTTGTAGGCGCCACACAGGTAGTTGAGGCCGGGCTCGCCGTCGGGCGTATGGATGAAGCGGTGCTTGGGGCATTCACCGTTGCAGGCGAAGCGCACATCGCATTCGCGGCAGTAGCGCGGCAGGGTGTCGCGCTTGGCCTGGCCAAAGGCCCGCTGCTGCTCGCTGTGCGCCAGCTTCTCGAGGCCGTCCTCCACGATGTTGCCCAGCCGGTATTCGGGATAGACGAAGTGGTCGCAACTGTAGAGGTCGCCGTTGTGCTCGATGGCCATGGCGGCGGCGCAGGTTTCGCGGAAGACGCAGAGCGGCGGCGGCATGCCGACCCACGCCGCCAGCGCCACGTCGAACAGTTGCACGAAGACCTCGCCCACGTCGCGGCGCACCCACTCGTCATAGATCGTGCAGAGGAAGTTGCCGTACTGATGGGGCCGCACCGACCACGCGGTGACGGCGGCGTCGAGGTCGTCGGGACTGGCGAGGTCGTGTGGCGTTTCGCCGGCGCCGTTGCGCTCGACGATGGGGATGAACTGGATGAAGCCGCTGCCGATATCTTTGAGGAAGCGGTAGATTGCGGTGGGGTGGTCGGCGTTTTCGCGGTGCACGCAGGTCAGCGTGTTGAATTCGACGCCGTGCTGCTTCAGTTGGTCGAGGCCGCGCATCACGCGCTTGAAGGTGGCGCGCTGTCCCTTGTCGACGCGCAGCCGGTCGTGCAGGTGCTCGGGCCCGTCGATCGACAGACCGATCAGCCAGCCTTCGCGCGCGAAGAATGTGGCCCAGTCCGCATCGACCAGCACCCCATTGGTCTGAAACGCATTCTCGATGCGCTTGCCCCGGGCGTGTGTGCGCTGCAGCTCGGCCACCTTGCGGAAGTAGTCGAGCCCCAGCAGGGTGGGCTCGCCCCCTTGCCAGGCGAAGGTGACGGTGTCGCCGGGCTGCGCCGCGATGTAATCGGCGATGAAGCGCTCGAGTGTGGGCTCGGGCATGGCCCACTGCTCGGTACCGGGATAGAGCCGTTCCTTATCGAGGTAGTAGCAGTAGGTGCAGTCGAGATTGCAGATCGCGCCGGTGGGCTTGGCCATCACGTGGAAGCCGGTGGCGGCGGCACTGGCGGCGGTCAACGACATAAGGGTGTGGGCTCAGGGCTCCAGCACGCTCCGCAGTTTCGTCAGCAACTCGGACGTGGTGTAGGGCTTCTGCAACAGTTCGGCGGCCGGCGCTTCGGGGTCGCTGTCGTGTACATCGTCCGCGCTGTACCCGCTCATGAACAGAATACGCGTATCCGGGCGTTGCTTGCTAATGTGCGCGGCCACCACTTTGCCGGGCTCGCCCGGCATCACCACATCGACCAGGGCGGCGTGTATCTCGCCTTCGTATTCGTCGCACAGGCGAATGGCGGCCAGGCCATCCTCGGCCAGCATAACGGTATAGCCCGCGCGCTCGAGGATGCGCCGCGCCAGCCGCCGCAGGGCCGCGTCGTCTTCGGCCAGCAGCACGGTCTCGTTGCCGCCGCACATTTCCCGGCGCTCGCCCGGGGTGGGCGTCTGCTTCATCACGGCGCCGCCGCCGTAGGGGAAATACACGGTGAAGGTGCTGCCCTGCCCCAGCGCACTGTCCACGTCGATTTGCCCGCCGTGCTGCCGTACGATGCCATAGACCGTGGCCAGCCCGAGGCCTGTGCCGTGGCCCACGTCCT
>CAYMLC010000431.1:0-3215 GCA_964390765.1 uncultured Nitrospirales bacterium | reverse complement strand
CGCCTGCAGGGGAAGCGGCAGCACGCGTTGATAACATCGAAACGTTCTTGGCCACCGCGAAGTGGACACCCCACGCGCAGTACGGCGAAGCGGCGCTCGAATTGGCGGCGTTGATGGAAGCGGCCATGCAGCACGAAGACTGGGCGCTGGCCCAGCGCATCGCGAATGTCTTGGTGTTGCACAGCAAACAGCCGGTCGACACGCTGTACGGGCTGGCGGACTCGTTGACGGACGAACAACGCGCGGGGCTGTGGCCGGATACGCCCTTCATTGTGGTTGAGGACTTCGAACACGCTGCCGCTACGCCGCCCGCGCAGTTGATCAACGCCCAGGACCGCACTGTCGAGTCCGCCACGATCGAGACGATCGACGGCAACCGTGCCGCCCGCCTCGTTCTGGGACCGTCACGCTTTCCGGATCGTGCGGCCTTCGCGCTCACCTTTGAAGGTTTCGAACTGAGCGAGCGCCCCTTCGGCATTCGCGCGCGCGTGCGCGAGGCCTCGAAGAGCTACCCGTATTTACTGCTTAAGTTCTGGGAACCCGAGCGCAAGCGTCCACTCGAGTGGCGGCTGCGTCAGCCTGCCAATGTGGTAGACGGCTGGCTGCTCTTCGACTCGGGTGCCGAGACACACTATGCGTTGTCGCAGTTGCGCGCCATCGCCCTGGGCCCGCTCGACGCCAATGTCTACTTGAACCAAGTTGGCTTGGACATTGGGGAAGGCCCCGCGAATACCTATTGGATCGACGATATTGAGATGTACCTGCCGGATGACTGGGCCCGTGAACCAGCCGAGGCGGACACGTCGGCCGGACCGCGCGGACATTGGACGCTAGCGCTTACGCCGCCAGGCCCCAGTGTGCAGAGCGAAGACGAGGCCGAGGCCATCGCCGCACTCGAGGCGATTGGCTATCTCGGTGGAAGCGCACCTGCCCTGCCCGACACGGAGAGCGGCGTGTACCACGATTCGACACGCGCCTATCCCGGCTACAACTTCTATCTATCTGGCCACACGGCTTCGGCCTATCTGATCGATATGGATGGCAACGAGCTACACCAGTGGACAGGAGACTACGCGGCCCTCTGGCCGGATGAAGAATTGCCGAAGGGCGCAGATTGGCAGGGGCTGTGGCGGCGCGGCTATGTCTTTCCCAACGGCGACCTGCTGGCCATTCACGAAGGCCGCGCACTGGTGAAGGTGGACAAGGACTCGAACACACTATGGGCGCTGCGCGGCGGCTATCACCATGATGTGGAGGTGATGCCCGACGGCACCATCAGGGTGCTCGACCGCATCGCCCATGTGGTGCCGCGCATCCATCCGCGCAATCCGATTCTCGAGGACTACATCGTCGAGCTGGATGCCGACGGCAACGAACTTTCACGCATCTCGGTGCTCGAGTGTCTAGAGCGTTCGGACTACACGCCCCTTTTCACGCACATGCGGCCCGATGGCGATGTGCTGCACACGAACACGCTCGAGGTCTTGGACGGGCGCATCGCGGATCGCATTCCCGCCTTCGCCGCGGGCAATCTGCTCATCTCCATCAAATACCTGGACCTCATCGCGGTGGTGGACCCCAAGACCGAAAGCGTGCCCTGGGCCATGACGGGGCTCTGGATCTGGCAACACCAGCCCACAGTTCTCGACAACGGCAACCTCTTGGTGTTCGACAATCTGGGGCGCAGCTTTGGCCGGCGCGGCGGCGAAGACCATTCGCGCGTGCTGGAGATCGACCCCGCCACGCAGGAGGTGGTGTGGCATTACACGGGCTCGCGCGCGGCGCCGTTCTTCACGAAGACGTGTGGCTCGAATCAACGCTTGCCCAACGGCAATACGCTTATCAGTGAGACGGACAACGGTCGCGCCTTTGAGGTCACGCCAGAGGGCGACATTGTCTGGGAGCTACGCAACCCGCACCGCGCGGGTCCCGATGAGAACCTCATCGCCGCCATTTTCGAGGCCATTCGCCTGCCGGCGGATTTCCCGGTCGACTGGTCGCAGGCCAGCGCGGCGCGCTAGCTGGCTTCGGGCTCGCCTACTGAGGCTGCGGTCTGCGCCGGCGTATCTCGACCGAGTTGCGCCAGCACCGCCTGATCCTGCGCCTGCAGCCATTCCAGGCCATCGTCGAGCATGCGCCCAATCTCGGGACCGTCCCCATCGCGAAGCCCCGGGTGGTCGATGTCGTACCACTCGATGCTCTTGGGCTCGCCCAGGGACTCGTACAGCCGCTCGCCCGATTCGGGCGAGACCACCCGGTCGGCGCTCCCGTTCTGCATAAGGACCGGGGTTCCCGCCGTGCCGGCCGCGTGGCGCACAGGGTCGGCCACGCCCATCAGCCAGTGGATCAGCGGCTTGGCCACCGCCAGCACGGCGCCCGGCACCTCTTCACGAATCATGGGCGCATCGAGCAGGGTGGGCACATGGCCGCCGCCCACGACCAGCACACCCGCCTTGAACCGTGGCTCGCGCGCGAGGGCCACTGTGCCCGTGATCGCGCCATAGCTTGCGCCCACGAGGTAGATGCGGTCGGGGTCAATGTCGTCGCGCGTCTGCAGATAATCCACCATGCGGCGGGCATCGTTCACGGTCTTCCACGTGCGCGTGCGCCAGGCCAGGCCCTCGGCCAGACCATCGCTGTCGACCGGACGCTCGCCCTGCATGTACTGGTCGTAGCTGGCCATGGCGAAGCCGGCCTCGGCAAAGGGCGTGGCAATCTCGTCGATGAACTCCTTCTCCTGGCGGCTGCCGTGCACAAAGACCACGGCGGGCAGGCGCCCCTCGAAGTCGGTGGGCAAGGCCAGCAGGCTGGGCACCGGCTCGCCGTTGCGCGCCTCAAACGTGAACTTCACCCTGCGGAAGTGGCGCGGCCGTTCGATGCCGAAGACGTCGACCGTATCGTCGACAATTTCGTCTTCCTGCACCTGTACGTTAAAGGGGAGCGCGGGGTCGTAGTCGTCGTAATAGCGAGAGTCCGCCTGCGCCTTGAACACCGCGAGCGCCAGCACGGCGACACCGGCCACCGCACACAGGCCCAGGAAGCCGCGTCGAACAATTTTTTTGGCCATACTGCGTCTCAACTCCAGAATTCGTTGCAACCGGCGCCGAGCATAACAAGCGGCCGGCCAGCCAGAAAAACGGCGGCGCCCTCAGCGGCGGCGAAGCTGCCAGGCGCGTGCGAGGAGCAGCGGCCAGGCGATAGCCGATAGGGCAGCG
>CAYMLC010000430.1:0-3230 GCA_964390765.1 uncultured Nitrospirales bacterium | reverse complement strand
GAGGGCAACCGCTACGGGCACACCAAGCTCGACGGCGGCCCCATCCTCGACCGCGGCCCCAACATCAACCCTGTGGTTTTCGAAGGGCTGCTGGCCACCGCCAAGAAGCAGAAGATCGACGTGCAGCGCCGGGCCATGCCGCGCGGCACCGGCACCGACGCCAACGCCATGCAGTTGGCCCGGGGCGGTGTCGCCACGGCGGTGGTGGGCATCCCGAACCGATACATGCATACGCCGGTCGAGATGGTCTCGCTGGCGGATGTAGACGCCGCCGCCCGCCTGATCGCGCACTATGTGGCCGGGCTGAAGGCGCTCACCTCGTTCATTTCCTAGCGGTGGTGCGCCGTACCGTGAATTCTGCTAAGCTCTCGCTCACGCGAGGCCGGGGCAACTGCCCCGCACAGGAGGCCAGGTGCTAAGCGGTGTGCAGTCCGGCTGCATCAACCATCCCGGCATGGAAGCGGCTACACGTTGCAAGCAATGCAATGTGCCCGTATGCGGCAAGTGTGTGGTGGCGGGGCCCACGGGCAACTTCTGCTCGCCGGACTGCCGCACACGGCACGAGGCCTTTGTGCAGCGCGCGCGCCAATTGGACGCGCAACGGGGAGTCGGGTTGATGGTTCAAGTTCGCAAGTTTCTGGGTGCGGCCGTGGTCGCGCTGGCGGTCGTGGCAGTACTCGGTATTGTAGGCAGCCTGTTCGAGGTGCCTATACTCAGCGGCATCGTGCGCGGTCTGCGCGGAACATTGGGGATATAGGAGGTAGACATGGATCTCAGCGGACTCAAATGGCCCTTAATCATAGCCGTTATTCTGGGCATCGGATTCCTGGGCACCGGCCCGGGCATCAACTGGATGGTCGACAATTTCACGCAAGCCACGCCGGGCGCCGACCCGCAGCGTGACAAAGTGGATGAAGCCGGCCTGACCCGCGTGGCGGGTTACCTGATCATGCTGTGGAACTATGACCGGGCGGAAGAAGTGATTCGCACGGCCATGGAGCGCTATCCCGAAGGCGATGACTACTGGTACAACTACTACCGTCTCGCCAAGGTGGTCGAACGCCAGAAGCGCTATCAGGAGAGCTACAACATTCTGCAGGAACTGATCGGCGTCAATGCGCACGAAATCGACGACCGGGTCGCCAACAACGACAACCTGGCCCTGCGCGCCAGCAAGCTCAAGGAAACGCACGAACTCCAGTGAGTGACGACGCGCTCCTATACGGGCGCAACCCGGTGATGTGTGCCTTGCGCGCGGGCAAGCGTCCCGCGCGCAAGTTGTATTATCTGGCGGGCGCCAAGGGCCTCGACCCGCTGCTGCAGGCGGCAGGCGGTATCGCGCAGCAGGCGTGCGACCGCAACCGCCTCGACCGCATGGCCCAGGGCGGCGCACACCAGGGTGTGGTGCTGGAAGCAGGGCCGCTGCCCACCCCTACGCTCAACGAATGGTTGGACCACCACGCGGTCGAAGGGGTCGTCGTGGTCCTCGACGAAGTGGAAGACCCGCACAACTTCGGCGCGATCGTGCGCTCGGCCGCGGGCTTCGGCGCGCGGGCGGTCGTCTTCGGACGCGACCGGGCGGCGCCCTTGTCGGCCGCGGCGGCCAAGGCGGCAGCCGGCACCATGGAAACGGTCGACCTGGTGCAGGGGGGCAACCTGGCGCGCGGCGTGCGGCAACTGCGCCAGGCGGGCTATTGGACAACGGCCCTTACCATGGAACGTGCTGAACCACTTTGGTACACTGACCTGAGTGGGGCCACCGCACTGGTGGTGGGCAACGAGGGCCGGGGCGTGCGGAAGATTGTGCTGGACCAATGCGATAAACGCGTGCGCATACCCATTAGCGGCGCCGTCGAAAGCCTGAACGCGTCGGTCAGCGCGGCGGTGGTTCTGGCGGAATGTGCGCGCCAGCGCGCACAGGGGGCTAGTCGCTGATGGGGGGCGTCTCCAACTCGCGCTCCTTGAGCTTCTTCGCGTAATGCACGACGATGCGCCGCAGCAACTCATCGCGCTTGATGCCCTCGACCTCGGCCTTCCAGCGCAGGAAAGCCGCCACCGAGCGCGGCAGCGTAACGGTCATCTTGACGGTGTCCGAAGGGGCCGTCTCGCCAATCTGCGGGTCCATTTTTCTGCCCCCTCCCTTCATCTTCGCAGGTTCAGCCATGTGCGGCTCCATAGCTCTTACGGCCGGTCAATCGCTGTTTCCCAGTTTACGAGCAGGCAACATGTTACTCAGGCCACGGCGCGAAAACAATTTGCAGCATCCGCTAAATCTATGAATTTGTGCTACTTAAGCCGAACGCTAGGGCGCGTCTGCGACCAGATGCGGCGCGCGCTGGAGGTGAAAGTGTGAATATCCTGGGGATCGGCGGGTATTCACATGACAGTGCCGCGGCGCTCATCGTCGATGGACGCGTCGTGGCCGCCGTGGCGGAAGAGCGCCTGACCCGGGTGAAGCATCAGGGTGGCATCCCGCGGGAGGCGGCCGCGTGGTGTCTGGCGCAGGCGCGCTTTGACCCGGCCGACCTGGACTATGTGACCGGCTATATGCGTCCCGGCACACGGCTGCGGCGGCGGCTGCCCTACCGGCTGCTGCGCGCGCTGCGACACCCCGCCTACAGTACGGCCTACGCCGGCTACGAGGTGCTGCACAATGCGCAGTATATGGCGGGCATGCGCAGTCTGTGCGGCCCGCACACGCGGCTGCATTACATGGAGCACCACCCGGCGCATGCGGCGAGTGCATTCTTCTGCAGTCCGTATGATACCGCGGCCATACTATCGATTGATTACATTGGTGAATGGTGCGCCACGTGGGCGGGCATCGGGCGCGGCACCCTGGTGCGCCACCTGGGCCGGCGTGCCTGGCCGCATTCACTGGGTACCTTTTACACCGCGATTACGGACTATCTGGGCTTTGCGCGCGCGAGCGACGAATACAAGGTGATGGGCCTGGCGGCCTACGGCGAGCCCGAGTATCTGGATGCCTTTCGCGAGATTGTGCGCATACGGCCCGATGGCTGGTACCGCATCGACCTGCGCCATACCCAGTGGCACTACGCGCCGGGCTCGCGCGTGGGCTATTTCAGCCCGCGCTTCATCGCGCGTTTTGGTCCGCCGCGCCAGCCGGATGAGCCCATAACCGAGCGGCACCAGAACATAGCTGCGTCGGCGCAGGCCATACTGGAAGAGGCCGTACTGGGGCTGGCGCGCTGGCTGTACAAGACCAC
>CAYMLC010000429.1:0-3231 GCA_964390765.1 uncultured Nitrospirales bacterium | reverse complement strand
ATCCGCCGATGCCTAGGGGCCTGTCGACAGCGGCGGTCTTCACCGTGCCCGAGAGGCCCTTGCCCAGCCGGTCGGCGTCGTCGCCGGGGCCTGCGCCCCACCAATTGTCGCCGCCGAACCGTATAGGCGTAAGCGCGATGCGGACCAGATTTGCGCCCAGCGTGGGGCCTTTCGGCAGGTCGGGCCTGTCGATGCGCTCACAGCCGGCCAACCGTGATTCGCCACCCAGCGGAAATAGTGCGGGCATGTCCCAGCCCGCGGGAACGCCCGCCACACCCACGGCCAGCGCGACGCCTTCTGTAAGACGCACGTAGCGCGGTGCATACAAGGAATTTTCACCGGTCGTCTTGGTCTCTTCGCCCCGCTTGATGCCGATGCGCTCTTCGAGCACGAAGAGTTTGTCCGCGTGTAAGCACTGGTCTGAATCCGGCAATTCACCTGCGAGGATGCGGCCGAGTCCCGAAGCTGTAACGAAGAAATCGTCGGGATGTTTCGGCACGGTTGTCTTGCCGCCCGTGAACTTCTCGGGCAGCGCGGGGAAGGCGTGCTCGCCGGCGTCGGTGACCATGGGCCTTCCCGGCCGCAGCAGGGCTTTGGGCTCAAAGCCTTGCTTGCCACCGTCTTCCTTCCCCAAACCCGCCACGTGCCGCGGCAGGGCGAAAAGTAGTTCACCGTTCTTCTGGAGAAACGGCCCGCGAAAGGACAACGCGCCCAAGTCCTCGCCGTCGCCGAGGACGGACTTCATCTCGCCATTCCACGAGCCTGTGCCGTTCCACCCCCGGGCGCGCGCAAGGGCCGCGCGAATGGCGCCCACGACGGTCGTGGGGTGCGGCGGGAAGAGGCTCGCCCGCGCGCCCTGGTCTTCGCCCGCGTTGTAGGGGTAACCGTCGCGGAAGAACCACGCGTCGACGGGGGTCAATTGATACCATTGGCAATTTGCATCAGTCATGGTCGCCCACCTTCCCATCTTCAACCTGCTTCAGAAACCGCGCCACACGCCAGCCGTCGAAGCCGAAGGTGGCGGGTTCCGGAATCGGCTTGCCCTCCACCCGGCGAACCCGCTGGCTCAGTGACAAGAGGGCCTCCACATCCGGCTCGGTCGCTGTCTTGTCTCGTTTCTTGCGCTCTTGCTTCGAGAGCCGCCGGCGATACTCCGCGTGCGCGATGTCCGTGAACAATGTGAGCTCGCCGTCCACTGAGCCGAAGGCGCCCGCATGCGTGTCCACGGCTGGGAAGAGCCGGCTGAACTGCTGGCGCAGGTTGTAGAGGTACGACGCATTGAAGCTTGCCGCCTCGGTATCGGTGTCGTCACCGCCGAAGTGTTCCAGCATGTCGGGCAGGGCCGCGCTCCCTGCCTCGCCACGTACGAACTTCCACGGGGCGGACCACAGCGCGTTGAGCCCGCTGCCCTGTGTGATGCCGATGGCGAGGGCATCGCGGCCCGTTTCGTGCTTCGCGCGCTCATCGAGCAGGCGGTGGCCCAGGCCGACGACCTGCTGCATCGGCTGTTTCCAGTGGGCGTAGACGATGGCGCCAGAGAGGGTGGCCTCCTCGATGCGGGGGAAGCATGCGGCGTATTTCGCCGCGAGTTCCATGGCCGCAGGCAAGGCACCCTTCGCCGGCAGCAGCGCCAGCACGTCGTCGCCGCCCGCGTACACCGTGTGGCCGCCGTGGGCCCTAACAATGGAATCCACGCCGCTCGCAAATCGGCCGAGGCTTTCACTGAGCTTGCTGGGCTCGCCCAACCTACCCAATAGTGCCCCCATGGAATCGCCGTCCATGACCAGCAGCGTATAGAAGGGGAAGGGCCCGGCGGGAACCTTTTCGTACAGCTTACCGAGCGCCTTAATGAGGTTGTCCCGCGCCTGCGGCTCGAGGTCCCAGTCGTTGTTGCGCAACGCCCCTATGAACCAAGCGGGCGCGTCCACGTAAGCCCAGCTCAGTTGGGCAGCATGCGCGGCCTGCTGCTCGCTGCGCCCGATACCGTCGCCTTGTGCGGACGTTGCGGCCAACGCCTCCTGAATGTATGCCTTGGCGTCGTCCACGGCCTTGTCGCCGACCTTTTTCAGCCACGGAATGGCGGAGAAAAACGCGAGCGAGGGCCAGCTCATCTGTTTGCGCAAATCGTCGGAGATATCGGCACCCGCGGCTTTCTCGATGACGCGCGGGAACAGGCGCTTGATGAGTGCTATCGCGCAAAGCCGCTCGCCGTCGCGAAGGTCGTGTGCACCGGTCTTGAACGATTCCCAAAACGCTTTCTGCCGGTCGCCGTAATGTCCCGAGATTTCCTGCAGGGTTCCCATGAGCGAGCACTTGACGCCCGCCTCTTCCGTGGCGGGCACGTTGCGGAAGGCCTTGCGCGCAGCGTGGAGGCGGCCGATGGTCGTGTCGCCGCCCTCGGGCTGCGCGACCACCCACGACGTCTCCCAGAAGTTCGCCACCTGGCGATTCCAGATGTCAGCCGTACCATTACCCTGCGCCGCGACCGGCCCAACGAATTCGTCCCACACGGCGCCGGCGACCTTTTGCCAAGCCTCGGTGAAAGCCTCTTGCGCTGCTTCACCCGCCTTCACGGCTTCTTCCCGCGAATCAAAGGCGCACTCGAACCGGTTGGGGATGCCGCCGGTCACGGTCTGCTTCGAGGTCACCGTGCCGCGTACGGACTCGGGCCGGTGGGGGATGATGGCCTGGCCCCCGGCATTCTCGGCCGCGACCAGCGCCGACTCCGCGAGATAGGAAAGCAGCCAGCTGCCCGCCCACAGGTCGCGCGTGCGCCGCGCCTGGCCGACAAAGCCCTGCACCGGGCCGATGGTGAATGAGAGGTGGTATTTCCGGGTCATGAGTACAACTCCTTCCGCCTCATCGTGATGGGCGCGCGGACCATGGATTGCGGACTCCTTACATTTCTTGTAGAATCGTAAGAAAGAGTTTCCACCTCCCGGAGAACTTCTTGATGCCCCGATCGAAAATAACCGCCAAATTTCAGACCACGGTGCCGAAGGAGGTCCGTGAGCGCCTGGGCATCTCCCATTCCGACGAACTGCGTTGGGAGATACGAGGCGGCGAAGCGCGGGTTACGCTCTCCAGCCCCGCTTTTCTTGCGCGCCGGGGCTGCATAGAAGCGGGCCCTACGCCGGGCGACGCGCTGAAAATCATGCGCACGCGCCGGGGAACACGCTAAACCATGGAGCGTGTGCTGCTGGACGCCAACGTGGTGGTCTCTTTCCTGCA
>CAYMLC010000428.1:0-3241 GCA_964390765.1 uncultured Nitrospirales bacterium | reverse complement strand
GGCCGCCGCCGTCCACGAGCCCGGTCACGGCAGCGACCCCAGTGGCATGCAGACGCACGCGACACCGGACGGCCGCACGCTGGTTGTGACGGGCGAGAAATTCTGGGTGACCAATGGCCCGCACGCTGATGTGATCGTCGTCTGGGCCAAAGGACCCGACGGCAAAGTGGGAGGGTATCTCGTCGAGCGTGATGCGCCCGACCTGACCATGTCGTCTATCGAAGGCAAGTTCAGCCTGCGGGTAAGCGCCTCGGGCGCCCTCAAGATGAACGAGTGCCGCATTCCGGTGGAGAACCAGCTGCCGGGCGCGCGCGGCCTGCGTGCGCCACTCAGTTGCCTGTCGCAGGCGCGGCTCGGCATCGCCTGGGGCGTCACCGGTGCGGCCGCCGATTGCCTGCACGCCGCCCTCGCACACGCCAAGACCCGCGAACAGTTCGGGCGCCCGCTTGCAGGCTTCCAGCTCGTGCAGGAAAAGCTGGCCGACATGCTCGCGGCGCTGACCACAGCGCAACTGCTGGCACTGCGCCTCACGCGCCTGCGCGAGGCCGAACGCGCCACGCCCGCACAGGTCTCGCTGGCCAAGCGCAACAACGTGGCCGCGGCACTGGACACGGCGCGCACGGCCCGTGCGGTGCTCGGCGGGGTCGGTGTGACCGACCGCTTCCCCGTCATGCGCCACTTGATGAATCTCGAGACGGTGTATACCTACGAAGGTACGCACGACATTCACACCCTCATCGTCGGGCAGGACCTCACCGGCCATGCCGCCTTCACCTGAGTCCACGCCGCCGGCACCAGAACCCATGCCCATCGACGGCCATGGCGGCGTGCCGTTGTGCGTGTGGGATTACGGTGGCGAGGGGCCGCCCTTACTCCTGTGTCATTGCACCGGCACGCTTGGCCGCATCTGGGATCCGCTTGTGCCGCTGTTGCCGGGCTTTCGCGTGCTTGCGCTCGATGCGCGCGGCCACGGCGCATCGGGCAAGCCCCGCGATTTCGAGGCCTACGCCTGGTCGCGCATGGGGCGCGATGTGCTGGCCGTCATCGATGCGCTCGAATGGCCCCTGCCCTGGTACGCGGCCGGCCATTCATGCGGCGCCGCCATGCTGGGCTATGCCGCGCTCGCACGTTCCGCCGCGTTTCGCCGTATGGTGTGGGTCGATGCCATCGTCGGACCGGAGGCGGCCTTTGCCGGTGAGAACAAGCTGGCCGCGGCGGCCCGGCGCCGCCGCGAACATTTCGCCTGCCGAGACGATGCACACGAAAACTTCAGCGCCAAGCCGCCGATGGCGCGCTGGCGGCCCGCCGTGCTCGATGCCTACCTCGACCACGGCTTCGAGCACCACCCCGACGGTACGCTGACACTCGCGTGCCCGCGCGAGATTGAGGCCATGGTCTATGAGCAGGGCGGCGCGCACGAGGTGTGGCACGCGCTGAATACTATCGAGGTGCCCACGCGTGTGGTGACCGGCAGCGCCAGCAACGTCGCCTCGTTGGCCGAGGCGCATGCCACGCGCCTGCCCCGGGCGGAACTGATGACGGTGCCGGGCGCTTCGCATTTCGTGCCGCAGGAGCACGTCGAGCAGACGGCCCACCTGATCGCGACGTGGTGCAGCGAAGCGGGTTAGCGCGCCTCCGCCATCTCGTCCAACAGTGCGATGGCGCGCTCGATCATCGCCTCGCCAGCGCCCACCTCGACAAACGAGGCCGGGGGTTCGGCGCCATAGCCCCCTTCCTCCGCGCCGCGCCGCGTGGGAAAGTACAAGTCGTGACCATTGCAGTACCCGAGAAAGATCGTCTTCACCGGCGCACGCGCTTTCAGGCGTACCGACAGGTCGCTGAAGAACTCGCCCGAGCCAGTGACCAGCGCCAGGTCACCATTCAAGAGCGCCACGTGCATGCGCGGGCGCATGCGGCCGTCGGCGTATTTGCCCAGATAGTGGTTGGCCAGCGGTGGCGTATAGATCAGGCGCAAGCGCTTTCGGATTTCTTCGCTCGTGACATCGAAACCTTCGCGCGTTCCAAACGTGAAGGTCTCGTGGGCAAAGCGAATGCCCGCCTGGACGGGGGGCTTGGTCTCAACCGTACGCCACAGCGCCAGCACTTCCTTCGCCAGTGCCTGGCCAATGGGTTCGATGAAGTCCTGCTTGCCCCACAGCGTATCGTCGATCTCGCACTGCAAGTCGCCGGCGGCCCCCTGCAGAAACAGGCACGGCGCACCGGTTGCCGCCTCCACCGCACGCATCATCACCCCCGGAAACTCTGCCGTGAAGCGGTTGTTCTGCGGCGGGTGAATCGTGGGATGCGCGGCGAAATTGACCACGGTGGCCAACGGGGTGCCATCGGGCTGGTCCAGCCGCAGCACGAACAACTCGGGGTCGCGGGGGATGGGCGGTGTCTCGGTGTGGCGGTTGCGGTTCAACTCGCTTTCGGCCGAAGCCCAGCCCCATTGCGCGGGTTGCAGGCCGGCGGCCGCCTCGGCCAGGGCTTCGCGCAACGCGGCTTCAAGTTGCGCATAGTACGCGGCCAGCGCGCGAAACGCTTCGGGCAGTGCGTCCACGTCCAGGGTATCCACTTCGACGGCAGGCCCATGGTGGGTGTGCGAACCCACGAACAGCACCTCGGCGATGCCGGCCTCTTCGCGCGCGTACGTGCGCAGCCGGTCCACCATGCCCTCTTCCGGCGCACGGCCCAGGTCCAGCCCCACCAGCGCCACGCGTTCCCCGCCACCTTCCAGCACCAGCACCTTCGCCATCAGCGGGTCCAGCGTGCCGGTCGAAAGGTTCTCCGGGCGGTTCATGGCCGTATAGCCCCACAGCGGCACCGCGGCCTGCGGTGTGATGTCGCGTTCAGCGGTGCCTGCACGCATCTGGGCCGCGCCGGGCACTGCTGCCACCACCGAGCAAATGAGACAGGCGGTTAGGGTGTGCATGGTTCCTCGCTAAGAAGCGCGCCGCTGTGCCGTGCGGTCGGCCGGTTGCCGGGCCGTCTGCGCGCTGTACAGACAGTCGACCACATTGCGTACGTATTGTTCATCGTTCAGCCCGTGCGTTGTCTCTTCGGGAAAGCGCGTGATGCCCTTGAAGTAATCGGCGAGTTCCTTGAACAAGGCCAGACGCGCATCGTCCGCCAACTCGTTGCGGCGCACCAGCGCCTCGGCCGCAATCGCTGCGTCTTCCGCATTGCAGTCGCGCCGAAGCCGCGCCACCAGGTGTGGATACGCGCGCAACGTGTTGTACTT
>CAYMLC010000427.1:0-3249 GCA_964390765.1 uncultured Nitrospirales bacterium | reverse complement strand
GAGCAGGTGACGCTGGCCGACGGGGAAGGCGTCTGGCTGACCCTCGACGAGACGCGCCTGGACTGGCACATGCGCGCACTGCTGGCTGGCCGTGTACATATCGAGACGCTGCGCGCAGCCGTGCTGGATATCGAACGGGCGCCCGTGCCCGACCCGGACGCCACCCCGCCGCCGCCCAGCGACACGCCCTTTGCCGTGCCCGAGTTGCCGGCGCTGCCGCGGTGGATCGTGGTGGATGACCTGGGAATCGACCGCATTGTGCTGGGCGCAGACCTGGTGGGCGAGCGCCGTGTGCTGGCGCTCAACACCGCCTACCGCCCGGGGCCCGATGGGGTATCGCTGACCGCGGCCGCCGGATCGGACGACGAAGCGACCACGCTCGACCTGGCGGTGACCCTGACCGAAGGCGCGTTGCAGGTCTCGCTCGATGCGCAGGATGCCGCGCTGCTGCCGGGGCTGGCCGCGGTGGATGGGCCCATCGCGCTTACACTGTCGGGCGATGGGCCGGCCGCAGGCTGGGAGGGCGCAGTGTCGCTGACGCTCGCCGGGGAAGAGGCACTGGGCGGCACGCTGACGGTAGGCGGGCCGGACCCGCTGTCGCTCGGCATGAACCTGACCGCGGACCTGACGCGCCTGCCGGTGCCCGAGGCGGCGCGTGCGCACCTCGGCGACACCGCGAACCTGGACGCGGCCGCCACGCTCGCGCCTGACGGTGCGCTGTCGATCGGGCGCTTGCGCCTTGCGAGCGGCGAGGCAGCGCTGGAAGCCGATGGGGCCGTGGGCCTGAGCGAACAGACGGTGGCGGTGGTGGTGCGCGCGGACCACGCCGACGTGAGCCGCTATCTGCCGCAGGCGGGTGCGGGCACCTCGGCGAATGCCGCGCTCGATGTGAGCGGAAGCTTCAGCGCGTTTGACCTTGCGCTGGAGGCCAATGTGGCCGGCGCGCGCGCAGCGACGCTGCGCACCGAAGTGGCCCTGGGGCCGCCGCTTGTCGCTGCGGGGCAGCTGGAGCTGCCCTACAACGCGGCCGTGCTGCCGGCGGACCTGACCACGCTGATGGACGAACCCGGCACCGTAGAGTTCGCCGTGCAACAGGAAGCCTCGGGTGCGCTGACCATCGAGCAACTCGACGTGCGCACCGTGGCGCTGACCGCCAATCTGACCGGTGCGTACGACGCGGCAGCTCCGCTGGCGCGGGCGGAGGGCGCGGTTTCGGTGCCTTCGCTCGCGGCGTTGTCGGCCCTGGCCGGACAAGAGCTCGCGGGCGCAATCGACCTGACCCTGGATGTGCAGGCCCGGGCCGACGGGACCAGCGGCGAGGTGTCGCTGACCGCGCGCGACGTGGCCGTTGCCGCCGTGCGCCTGCCGCTGGGCGAGTTGGCGCTGCGCATCACCGGTGATGCCTGGCAGGGCACCTTGCCCGAGAACCTGCGCGTGATGGGCGACGGCAGCTTCGCGGCCCTGCAGGTGGGCGAGCAGCCGCCCTTCGAACCGATTGCTCTGACGCTGCGCGCGCAGGCGCCCAATGCCGAGACCATCGTGGTGGAGGCCTTGAGCGTAGGCGATGGCAATGCGCGCGTCGCGCTGAACGGGGAGATGGCGCTCGACAGTCTGGCGGGTAGCTGGAACGTGCAGACGGGCGTGGCCGCGGTGGAGCAGTTGGCCGCGCGTGTAGGGGCCGACGCCAGCGGCAGCATCGAACTGGATGCGCAGGTCGATGTGGGCGCGCAGGCCGAAACCGTGCGCGCGACGCTGGAGGGCGCCTATACCGGTATCGGTGGCCAGCCCACCGCCCTGGGGCCCGCGCTGAACCTCGAGGGCGATGTTTCGTTTGCGGACGAGGTGGTGGTGGTCGATGCCTTGCGCGTGGTCTCGGACCGCCTGAACCTCGACGCGCAGGCGCGCTATGCGCTGGCGGGCGACGTGTCGGGCGAGGCACGCCTGAGCGTGGCGGAACTCGATGCGTTCACGGAACTCGCGGGCCAGCCGCTTGCGGGCAGCGCCGAGCTGAATGCGGTGCTGGGCGGCACCGCCGACGCGCTCGAAGTAACGGCCACGGTCACGGGTCGCGACCTCGCGTACGCCACCTATGCGTTGGACGGCATCGACGCCGAGCTGACGGCGGCGGGCCTGCCCACTGCGCCGCAAGGCAGCCTGACGTTACGCGCGGCGGGCCAGGGCGAGACCCTCGACGCCGAGGGCAGCTTTGCGTATCGCGCTCCCGCGCTGACGGTCGAGCGGTTTACCTTGAACAACGGACCCAATACCATCGACGCGACGCTGGCCTTCAACACCGAGACGCTGGAGACGCAGGCCAATATCGACGCCGCCCTGCCTGCACTGGTGCGACTCGGGCGCGTGGCCGAAATCCCGCTGGCCGGAAGCGCTGCATTGAACGCCGACATCAGCGGCATGCCGGAAGACCTCGATATTCGTGCGCGGGGTGGTGCGAGCGAGGTGGACGCGTTTGGTGTGCAACTCGCACAGCTTACCCTCAACGCCGACGTGAACGGCCCGCCGGCGGCGCCCCGGGGTACCGTGACGCTGGACCTGCGCGCGCTTGACGTCGAAACGCTCGAACTGGAGAACGTGTCGCTCGATGCGGACCTGCGCGGCGATGCGGCGAACCTCGCCCTGACGGCGGCGGGCCGCGCGCAAGACTACGACGTGCGGCTCGATATGAATGGGGCGGCCCGGCGCGACGGGGCCGATGTCGCCATTGCGATCGACACCCTCGATGGCGCGCTGGACGAGGTGACCCTGGCACTTGAGCAGCCGCTGCGGGCGCAGTGGCGCGGGGGCGGCCTGTCGCTCGAACCTGTGGCGCTGCGCGTGGCCGAGGGCACCCTGCGCGCCGAGGGCGACTATGGTCCCGAGCGAGCCGACCTGACGGTTTCGCTCGATGCGCTGCCGCTGGTCCTCGCCGAACAGTTCGGAGGGCCGAGTGTTCGTGGGTCGCTCTCGCTCGATGCGGCGCTGCGCGGCCCGCTGTCGGCGCCTGAAGCGACTGCGAATGCGCGCCTCGCCCAATTCCACTTGCCCGGTGCGCCCGGCGCGCTCGACCTGGTGGCCGATGCGCGCGTGGCCGAGGGGCGTGCGACGCTCGACGCCAATGCGTCCACGGGCGACACCTTTACCATTGATGCCGGCGTGGCGCTGCCGGTGCGTTTCTCGCTCGAACCCTTCAGCGCGGCGCCGGACCTCGATGCACCGCTGGACCTCGAGGTGAACGGCGGCGGCGACCTGGCT
>CAYMLC010000426.1:2848-3257 GCA_964390765.1 uncultured Nitrospirales bacterium | reverse complement strand
GCTGGCCTACAGCGGTGTGCCCGAGGGCGACCCGGCCGCGCCAATCGGGACGGCGGTGGCCTATCACGCGCCAGACGGACAAACCACCTACCTGGAAGGCGGGCGGCCAGGTGTCCTGGCCGACGGGGGCCTTGCGCCAGCCCGTGGTGCGGTCTGGGTGGCTACGCGTATGCCGGGCACGGACTTCGCGCACGTGGCCCGCGTAGCGCATGATACCGCTCTGAGCACCTCGCGCGATTATGCCCTGGGTGCCGCGGGCGGTGCCTTGCTGTTTGCACCCGCGCCCGATGGCGAGACGCTGGCGCTGGCGCGCGGCAATCGCCTCGAGGTCTGGCCGGAAGGCCGGCGCGCCGGTATCGCGGTGCCCTATCCGCTGCCGCTGCGCGCGCTCGCCTGGGCCGACAATGCG
>CAYMLC010000426.1:1250-2838 GCA_964390765.1 uncultured Nitrospirales bacterium | reverse complement strand
TGCGCTGCTGGCAGGCGCTGGGCCGGTCGTCTATCGCGCCGACCCCAACACCGCGCAGCCGCTGGCGTCGCACCGCTTCGACACGGGCTTCGTGGGCGCAATCTTGCCGGTGGGCCCCAGCAGCACGCGCCTCGACCGCGACGCCGACGGCTATGGCGACCGCATCGAGGTGATGTCCGGGCTCGACCCGGCAAACGCCGATACCGACGGCGACGGCCGCCACGATGGCGCAGACGTCTTTCCGCAGCGGACCAATGCCTTGGTGGCGCCGCCATCGCTGGTGGTGTTGCGCGGACGCGATGCCGGCCGCGGTCTGCGCGCGGTGAACCCGGGAATGAGCGAAGCCGACGCACGCTGGCGGCTGGGCTTTCCCCTGGGCGACGCGCCCTGGCTGATCGCCGTTCCGCAATCGGGCGACGCCCAGGACTTCACCTACTTCGCCCTGAATCCGGCGGCCCTGCCCCCCACGCCGGCGCCGCTGCCCCTGCAGTGGCGCGTGGCCAACGAACCGCTGGTGCCCGGCGCCATGAGTTTTCTGGCGGTACAGCCCGCCCCGGCTGGCGCGCGGCGCATTCTGTGGGTGGGCGGCACACCCGGCGAAGGACTGCGCACAGCGGGCGCGGCCGGCGGCCTCGCCGCCCTGGCCGAGGAATTGGCCGGACCGCCCTGGTACTTCAGCCACGTCGAAGCCACCGGGCCGGTGGAGGGCAACCTGCGCGTGTACGACATCGTGGTCGTGGCCGCCGCGGCCGCGTTGCGCGGCAGCTTTTCGCGCAGCGCACTGGTCGAGTATGTGGCCGAAGGCGGCGCACTGTTGCTGGTGGGCGCGCCCCTCGGTAGCGAGGCGGCACCGGCACTGGCCTACCTCTTCGAGCCGTTCGGCTTCCGGCTGGACCCGGGCGCACGGCTGACGGGTGCGTTCGATGCGCCCAGTGGCCCGCTGACCATCGATGCAGGCGCGGCCCTCTTCGCCCGGCCCGAGCACGTGCAGGCCGCCGCCGGCGAACTGCTGGGCTCGGCCGCCTATGCGCGGCGCACCTTTGGCTATGGCCGCGTGGCCGCCCTGGCAGGACCCGGGCCGCTGCGTGCCACGTCCGGGCACGGGCCTTCACCGGTGGTCGCCAATCTCTTCGCGTGGCTGGCGCGCGCCGGTGTGGACGTGGACGACCCCGACGGCGACGGCCTGCCCACCGCACTGGAAGACGTGAACGGCAACGACCAGCACGACCCGGGCGAAACCCATTATCTGCTGCGCGACACCGACGGCGACGGCCTGCCAGACAACGTGGAAGACACCAACCGCAATGGCCAGGTGGATGTGGGCGAGACCGACCCGCGCACGGCCGATACCGACCGCGATGGCTGGCCCGATGGCGCCGACCCCAGCCCCACGCCGCGTGCGGGCGAGACCCAACTGGTGCGGGTGCAGCCGAGTGTGGGGCCGGCGGAAGGCGGTGGCCGGGCGACGGTGGTGGGGCGCAATCTGCCAGCGGGGGCGGCGCTGCGCTTCGGCGCCTTGCGCGTGATCCGTCGCACGACCCGCGCCGGGGATGTCCTCGGGCTCCGCTGGTCGGTCCAGGTGAAGCGC
>CAYMLC010000426.1:0-1240 GCA_964390765.1 uncultured Nitrospirales bacterium | reverse complement strand
CCGCGCTGGACGCACGCGCCTTGTCGGTGCGCGTGCCGCCGCTGGCGGGCGAACCGCCGGCCACCGTACCGTTGACCCTGCTCCTGGGCGACGGGCGCACACTGACCCTGCCCGATGCCTACCGCTACGAGGCCTACAGTACGGCGCGCTTCACACTGCGCACGCGGCTGACCGCTGACCTGCGCGACACGTACAGCGGTGCCGGACGCATTGAACTGGAGATGCCGGGCGCGGCCGGCGTGACGCGGGCGGCATTACTGCTGCGCGCCGAGGCAGACACCGGCTTCACCTGGGGGGGCGTGGTGCCCGTGCGCGGCGTGGCGCCCGACACGCTGCAGGTCGAAGTGCTGCAAAACGAGGGCGGCGTTCTGGTGATTACCCTCAACGCCCAAGGGGAGCCGCTGATGGGTGGGGCCGTTCTGGCCTTGCAGTGGCGCGTGCCCAAGCCCGCGCCCGAGCGCGTGGCGGTTCAGGTGCGCCCCCTGGCCGTCTTGACACCCGACGGCGTGAGCCTGCCCACAGAACCCTTCGATACCGCCGTGTCGCTGCGTTAGGAACCGCCGTACAACGAGTGGTAGGCGGCGTAATTTCCCAGCACCTTCTTCACGTAGTCGCGTGTCTCGCTGAAGGGAATCTGTTCAACGAAGGTTTCGAGCGGCAGGTTCGGCATTGCCGCCCGCCACTTGTCGCAGTTGCCGGGCCCCGCGTTGTACGAGGCCAGCGCGTAGACCACATTGCCGTCGCTGCGGTCGAGCATCCGGCGCAGGTAGCGCGCCCCCATGCGCCACGAGGCACGCGGCCGGTGCAGGTTGGCCGCTTCCTCGGCGGATATCTTGTCGTCGACGCTGGCCAGCCAGCGCGCCGTAGGCGGCATGAGCTGCATGATGCCGGTGGCCCCGGCATGCGACTGAATGGCCGGGCGAAAGGTGCTCTCCTGTTTGGCGATGGCCAGCATGAGATAGGGGTCGACGTTCATTTCCCGCGCGACTTCCTGCACCATGGGCCAATAGGCGCGCGGCCATTCCACGCGCAAGCGCTCCGGCGTCAGGCGCCCCCCCTGGTCGCCATAGCCATGCTGCTCGGCGTGCTGCATCACCGAATAGGCGGGGCCCGCCTCCACGATTGCGCGGTAGTAATAGGCGGCCTGCGGATGGTCGTGCAGCGTGCTCAGCATGCCCAGCGCTTCCCATTCCGCCTCTTCCCAGCCGTGTGCGCCGAAGAAGCGCATGCGCGCCACGCG
>CAYMLC010000425.1:0-3260 GCA_964390765.1 uncultured Nitrospirales bacterium | reverse complement strand
AGCAGCGTGAGGAAGGGGCGGCCGCGGACCGCCGGATGCGCAAAACCGGTATTCACAACACGCTACTTTGCCAGGGGGTTGGGGTGCGCTAGCTGCGCACCGGTGCCGCCGTCTGTGCGGCAAACGCGCGCACCAGCGCCACCAGGTCATCCGACTTGAATGGCTTCGACAGATAGCCATCCGCGCCGGAGTCTTGCACAGTGCGCATGGTCTTGTCGATGGGTTTCGCCGTCACCATGTAGACCTTGATGCCTGCCAGCCGCACATCGGACTTGATGTGGCCGCAGGTCTCCCACCCGTCCATACCCGGCATCGCAATGTCGAGCAGCACCAGCCAGTAGTTGCCCGTGCGCGCAAGTTCGAGGGCCTGTTCGCCCGAGCCGCAACTGTCCACCTGGTACCCTTCGGCTTCCAGGCAGCGCGTGATGAACGTCACAATCTCGGGGTCGTCGTCCACGCACAGAATCTTGCCGCCCAACTGGTCGCCCGCATTCACGCCGCGGCTCAGCGCATAGTGAATCGCACTCAGCAATGTGCTCTTGCGGAAACCGCGGTTGATGCGGCTGGCCACCTGGGTGCGATAGCGCTCGTGCAGCGCGTCGTCGTTGGTCAACATCACGATCGGCGCTTCAAGTCCCGTGGGATTGGCCAGCAGTTCCTCGAGCACCACGCTGCCCAGCGGGCCCGCCTCCGTATCCACCAGTATGCAGTCGGGGTTGTACTTGCTGGCCAGGGTCAACGCGAAGGCCGGGAACGCCGCGTGGATGATGTCCATCCCCTCGCTCACCAGCATGGTGCGGAGTTGCGCGCCGAGGGCGCGGTCCTGCGTCACCACCTCGATCAGCAGGTGCGTCTCCGTCGGCAGCGGGGGCGGCCGGTCGCCCCCCTCGCGCTGGTCGCGTGCGCCCGCCGTCACCGGCAGGCTGAATTCGAAGGTACTGCCTTCGCCCGGTGTACTCGACACCATCAGCCGGCTGCCGTGCAGCCGCATAATGTCCTGCGCGATGGACAGCCCGATGCCGGTGCCGCCGTATTTGCGCGTGGACGAACCATCGTATTGATAGAAGCGGGTGAAGATTTTGTCGAGTGCTTCCGGCGGTATGCCGATGCCCGTATCGCGTACCGATGCCTCGACCGTGTCGCCGTTGATCCGCAGGGTCAGCGCCACTTCACCGCCGTTCTGGTTAAACTTCACGGCGTTCGACAGCAGGTTGTTGAAGACCTGGCCCAGTTTGCTCTTGTCCCCTTCAACGACGATCGGCTCTTCCGGCGCATTCAGCGTCAGCGCGATGTTGCGGCTCTCCGCCACCGGCCGCACAATCTGCATGCTGCTGCGCGCGCAGTCGGTCAGGTCGAACGAATCAAACACCATTTCTTCCTGGCCGCGGTGCAGGCGCGAGAAATCGAGCAGATTCTCGATCAGCGTCACCAGCTTCTCGATGTTGCGCAGCGAAATGCCCAGGTACTCCTGCTGCATATCGTTGATAGGGCCCGCCTTCCCATTGAGCAGCATGTCGGTGTAGCCCATCACCGCCACCAGGGGTGTGCGCAATTCATGCGACACATTCGACAGCAGGTTGGTCTTCATCTCGTCGAGCGATTTCAGCTCGTCATTCGCGCGGTGCAGGTCTTCGCGCGCACGCGTCACATCCTCAAGCGATTGCTGCAGGTCCGACATCAGGTTGGCGTTGGCAATGGCCACCGCCACGTGCGGCGCCATCTGCTCCAGTACGTCAATCTCCTGATGCGTGAAGTGGCGCGCGGTGTTGGCGCCCAGGTTCAGCGTGCCAATGATGCGGCCCGTCGCGTAGAGCGGCACGCACAGACAACTGGCCACCGCGTTGTCGAACTCGGGCGCCGTCGTGAACGCACTCTGCGCCAGGTCCTCGACCACCAGGTAGCGGCGTTCGCGTGCCACCCGCGCCGCGCACGAGTCTTCGCGGTCGGCCGGATACTCGCGCGCATGGCCGTTGGCGGGCTCCGGCCACAACACGCGCACCGAAAAGCGCTCGCCGTTGTCCTGCAGCAGCGAGACCGTCGCCATGTCCAGGTGAATAAGCTTGCGCAGTTCGGCCACCACGCTCTCGAATACACGGCCCGCTTCGAGACTGCTGTTGATCGTGTTGGCGATCTGGTTGATCGAGGCGATGCGTTCCGAGCGTTCGCGCGCTTTCTGCTCCAGGCGCACACTCTGCGTGACATCGCGGAAGGTGCCCTCCATCCCCACCACGTTGCCCGCCTCGTCCTGCATCTGGTTCGCCGTAATCTCGACGCAGATGGCCTCGTTGTTGCGCTTGCGCAGCCACACCCGCGTGCGCTCGATAAATTGCGTGCGCGCAATCTCGCGTTCGAGCCGCACGTAATCCATCTCTTCAACAAACAGCGCGCGCAGGCGCAGCCCCATCGCCTCGTCGAGACTACGCAGGCCCAGCACTTCCAATCCCGCCGGGTTCATGAAGGTGATTTCGCCGTCGCCATTCGTCTGGCAGATACCGTCGCGCATCGCATTGATGAGACTGCGGTACTTCTCTTCCGAAGCTTCGAGCTGGTTGATGTTCTGGCGCAGCGCCGTCGCCATCTTGTTGAACGACAGCGCCAGCTCTTCAATCTCGTCGCCCGTACCGATCTTCAGCTTCAGATCCAGGTCGCCCTGGCGAATGATCTGGGCGCCTTCGTTCAACAGCGAGACCGGGCGAATGATGTTGTTGTGCACACTGCGGTACGCGAGGATGCAGAACAGACCGATGACCAGCGCACTCACGCCAAGGGTCAGCCCGGCGGCGATATTGATGTTGCTGAAGACCGCGGCGCGCGGGCGGTACACCACCAGGTACAGCGGCGTGTCTTCGAGCAGTTGGTGGTAAGCCAGCAGCACCGCCATGCGCTCGCTCTCATCACCGAAACCGTAGTCCCACAGGCTCAGGCGGTCGCTCTCGCGTTCCGGGTAGGCGCGTAGATGTTCGAGCAGCGCCGGGTGCACCTGCTCGGATACCTGCAGGCCGGCCACGGATTCGTCTTCGCCGGGGTTGCGCTGGGCGACAAAGCCGCGCTCGTCTTCGAGGTAGACCACCTGGTAGTTGTCGCGGCCGACCAGCCCCCGGCTGCCATCGGTCACCGTACCCAGCGTGAAGCTCAGCAGTTCGTCGACGCGCTGCTCATCCACCACATAGCCCAGCTTCTCGCCGGTCTCGCGATCGTTCACGACCGCCATCACGCGCACCGTATAGCGCCCGCGCACCACGTCGTAGCGAAGCTGCACA
>CAYMLC010000424.1:735-3271 GCA_964390765.1 uncultured Nitrospirales bacterium | reverse complement strand
CCCACCTCTTCTTCCAGCTCTGCGCGGCTGCGCGATTCCGGGCTGTCACCGGGCTCGATCTTGCCGGCCGGCGCCTCGAGCACATAGTCGCCTACGGCAATCCGAAACTGACGCACGAGCAAGACGTCGCGCTCGATCACCGGCACCACACATACACCGCCGGGGTGCTCGACGACTTCGCGCTGGGCGGTGTTGCCGTTGTCCAGCTCCACCTCACCCACGCGCAGGCGCACGATTTTGCCGTCATACAAAATTTTGCTGTCGCGCCAGATTTCCATGGGGCGGCGCCTCCTTCCGCGGCGCAGCGGGCAGCATGCCGCAGACGGGGCCGCCACGCCAAGCGCCGGACTCAGGGCGCGGTAACGAGGTCGCGCACGGCATCGAGGCGCTTGGGACCGATACCACTGACCTGTTCGAGGTCCGTCACCCGGGTGAAGGGGGTCTGTTCGCGAAAGGCGATGATCTTCGCGGCGGTCACCGGGCCAATGCCGGGCAGGGTTTCCAGTTCGGCTTGTGTGGCGGTGTTGAGGTTGATGGGACCAGGCGCGCGGGTGGGGGACGGCGCTTGCGCCGCGGCACTTCCCGTTTGTGCAGCGGCGGGCGGGGTGCGGCCATCCTCCACATCGGGCCCGGCGGGTGGGCCCTGCCCGGTGTAGTGGGGCAGGTTCAAGTCGCGTGCGCTCGGACCCGCCCGCAAGACCATCACGCCGTCTTCGCTGGAGCGCACCTTGGCAATGGGCACGGTCACCCACGAACCGTCCAGCAGCGGCGCAGCCAGATTCAGGCCCTCGGTATCCGCGTCGTCGGCCAGGCCCGCCATGCGCAAGAGATCGGCCAGGCGCGTGCCGGCGGCCAGTTCATACACTCCGGGCTCACGCACGGCACCTGCAACGGCGACCACCACGACCTCGGGTTCGGAATCAGGTGCACCCTCTCGGACCAACGCAGGCCCCGAGGGCTCAGCGCTTGCACCTTGCGGCATGGGTGCAACCGCTGAAGATTCAGTCGGGGCTTTCCATTTCGGGGCGGGCGCGGCAGCGGGCGGGTCTTGCGGTGCCAGGTGTTTAGGTACCGGGTCTTGCGGTACCGCGTCTTGCGCTGCCCGGCCCTCGGGCGCCGCTTCTTGGGGGGCCAATTCCTGGGGCGCGATCATGACCGGCGGCGCGGTTGCATTGGCAACGCGCCACTCGCGCCACGCCGTCACGCTGATGCCCAGCAACACCGCACCACCGAAGAACAGCAGCACGGCCAATTCTTTGTTGGTGAGCATGCGGTTCACGGGCAACCCTCCTGCCGATGCGTGCAGCCCCGGAGTATAGCAACACTACCGTGGCACGGGCGCGCCACGCACCTACGCCTGTTCCCCTTCGCCGAGTTGGCTGAGGTTCTCGCGGGCGGGCACATAGTGCGGGGCACATTGCAGCGCGCGCTCGAACGCGCGGCGCGCCTGCCGCCACTGGGCGAGGGCCGCTGCCGCCACCCCTACCCCATTGTGCGCCACCGGGTCTTCGGCATCGTGCTCGAGCGCGGCCACAAAATGGGCAAGCGCCCGAGCGGCATCGCCCGCAGCGTAGGCGGCCTCGCCCGCCTGCCGTTCATCCAGGGCTGCCCGGCGTGCCTGCACTTCCGCGCTGCGCGGTGCACCTTCGTGTGCGGCAGCCACATGCAGCTTCGCGGCGTCGGGCTGGTCCTGCACGTCACATACCCGTGCCAGCAGCAGCCGCGCCAGAATGTGCTGGGGATGCGCCGTCAGCACCGCCTCCAGCCGTTGCGCAGCCGGCTGCGCATCGCCCCGGCGCAGCGCGATCGCCGCCAGGGCCACCTCGCCATGGGGCGGCAAGGGCGCCCGGGCCGCCTGCGCCGCCAGCAAGGCCGCCGCCTCGTCGAGTGCACCGCGGGTAAGCAGCACGTTCGCCAGCGACATGACAGCCGGCAGGTACGCGTCGTCGGCGGCCAGCGCGCGGCGGCAATAGTCCTCGCCGGTTTCCAGGTCGCCCAGCGCAATCGCCTGCTCCGCATAGTCGTGCTGCGCCTTCGCCTGCGCGGGCGCGGCTTGGGCGGCCTCTCGCGCGATGGCCAGATATCGCTCGGCCTTGGCGCGGCGCGCCTCGGGACCCGGGTCGTAGCCATAGTGATGAACCACAATGTCGGCCCTTGCGATGCGGCCGCCCGCCGCCCGCATGCTGGCCGTGATGTTTTCGTGCACCGCGCCCTCATAGTGATAGCCGCGGCCCTGGCGAAACAGCCGCAGCAGCGGCACCGCCAGATAGCCGGCATGGTCATGCGTGTATACGCTGGCCTCGGCGACCGGCTGCCAGCGAAAGGCGCGCGGCGCATCGCAGTAATTCGCCAGGGTCAATTCGATAGCGTCGGCGCCGTGCCCGTCGGCATCGACCAGCGCGCGCAACTGCGCCGCCCCGGCCGGATCCAGGCACTCGTCGGCGTCGAGGTGCAACAGCCAATCGCTGCGCGCGGCCTTCAGCACGGTGTTGCGCGCCGCGGCAAAGTCGTTGGTCCAGGGCACATCGATACACCG
>CAYMLC010000424.1:0-725 GCA_964390765.1 uncultured Nitrospirales bacterium | reverse complement strand
GTACCATCGGTCGAGCCCGTATCACCGACCACGATTTCGTCGGCGATGCCGGCCACACTGTGCAGGCATTGGGGCAGCCAGCGCGCTTCGTTGCGCACGATCAGCACCACGCCCAGCCGGCTCATGGGGCAGCGGCGGCAGGAGTTCGCGCCGCGCGGCGGGCCTTCAGCATACGCCTGAGCTCGCGGACGCAGGGCGGCAGTCCCAGCGCGGTAAAGACCGTGCCCGCCAGCACCGCCGGCAGCACAAAGCGCCCGGCCTCGTAGTCCATGGTCGACACCAACAGCACCACGTATCCGCCAAAGAAGACCAGCAGCAACGTAGCGGGCGTCAGGCGGCGCGCCTGCACATCGGGCCCCACGCGCCGGGCCGCCCCCACAAGCCCCGCGAAGAGCGGGAGCGTGAAGCCGGCCACCGGGCCATATTGAAAGAAGACGCCCCATACCACGCCGAACGCGCCCCGGCCTTCAGCGCCGTTCGCATAGGGCGCCACCTCGCCCAGGCGCAAGCGGCGCAGAAAGGTGAGCGGCATATCGTAGGCGCGCGCGCTGGCGTAGAGGTTTGGATACTCGCGTTTCAGCGGCAGACGCTGCACTTCATCGGGATGCGTCAAGAGGGCCCACGTGCGCGCGCGCGCCTCGGGCGAATGCCACGCGCCGCCCTCGGCCCGCGCCCTGGCCCAGTCGGCCGCCACGCGCTCGGGTTGCGGCGCCGGGTCGGGCGTG
>CAYMLC010000423.1:0-3272 GCA_964390765.1 uncultured Nitrospirales bacterium | reverse complement strand
GGCGTATCGCCGTCCGCCAGGATCACGGCGCGCGCCACAGCGTTCTGCAATTCCCGCACATTGCCGGGCCACGCGTACTCCACCAGGCGCTGCCTGGCCGTCGCGCTGTAGCCCTTTATCGTCTTGCCGTTCTCGCGGTTGGCCTGCGCCAGAAAGTGGTCGAGCAAAAGCGGGATATCTTCGCGCCGCTCGCGCAGCGGTGGCACGCTGATGGTGATGACATTGAGCCGGTAGAACAGGTCCTGGCGAAAGGCGCCCTCGGCCACCGCCTGCTCCAGGTCGCGGTTGCTCGTGGCCACCACGTGCACATCCACCCCGATGGTCTGCGTGCCGCCGACCCGTTCGAACTCGCGCTCCTGCAATACACGCAGCAACTTCGGCTGCAGTTCGCCGCCGATCTCGCTGATTTCATCCAGCAAAAGGGTGCCGCCGTCGGCCAGCTCGAAGCGGCCGAGCTTGCGCTCGTGCGCACTGGTGAACGCGCCGCGCTCGTGGCCGAACAGCTCGCTCTCGAGAATGCCGGCGCTCAGCGCTGCACAATTCACCTTGATGTAGGGCTGGCTGCGCCGCTGGCTCGCCTCATGAATGGCCCGCGCCACCAGCTCCTTTCCCGTGCCGCTCTCGCCGCGCACCAGCACCGTGGCGCGCGTGTCGGCTACCTTGGCAATCTGCGCGCGCACCGCCTGCATCGCTGCGCTCTCGCCGACCATCGTGCCATCGTCATAGGCCGCCGAAAGCTCGTGGCGAAGAAACGCGTTTTCGCGTTCGAGCCGCTGCCGTTCGAGCGCCCGCTGCACAGCCAGGTCCAGCGCATCGGGACTGAACGGTTTCAAGATATAGTCAACCGCGCCGGATTGCAGCGCCGCCACCGCCGTCTCGATGGTGCCGTACGCCGTCATCACGATAACCGGCGTGTCCGGCTGGTCGGCGCGTACGCCGGCAATCACCCCGAGACCGTCCATGGGCCGCATCTTCAGGTCGGTGACCACCAGGTCATAGGCATGGGCCGCCACCTGTGCCAGCGCCTCGGCGCCGCTCTCGGCGCTGTCGACGCTATAGCCCGCCCGCTCCAGCGCCTCGACCACGTACTCGCGCATCAGCGCTTCGTCGTCCACCACCAGAATGCGTGCGTGTGTCATGATCACTCCGCGCGCGGCAGGCGAATGTAGACGCGGGTGCCCGCGCCCGGTGCGCTCTCGGCCCACATCTCGCCGCCGTGCCCCTCGATAATTTTCTGGCACACGGCCAGCCCCAGCCCCGTGCCCCTCTCCTTGGTGGTGAAGAAGGGGTGAAACATCTGCGCGCGTTCTTCCTCGCTCATACCGCGCCCGGTATCGGCCACCACCAGGTCGACGTGCGTGCCGGCCGCTTCGGTATAGACCCGGGCTTCGCCTGCCGCCTCGATGCTCTCGACCGCATTCAACAACACGTTGAGCAGTACCTGCCGCAGTTTCTCGCTATCGGCCAGCACACGCAGTGCCGCATCGGAAGCGTTGCGCACCCGAACCGCGCGCCCGTTCAACTCCACGTAGGGCAGCGCGCTCTCGACCACGCCGTGACACGCCACGGGTTCGAGCGACAGCGAGACGGGCCGCGTGAATTCGAGCAACTCGTTCACCACGCGGTCGAGGCTCTTCGTGCCACGCACAATCTTCTCGACCAGGCGTGCGCGCGGCGGGTCATCGGCCAGGTCGCGCGCCAGCAGTTCGGCGAAACCACGCAGGCCACCCAGCGGATTGCGGATTTCGTGGGCCACCGTGGCGGCCATCTCGCCCACCGCGGCCAGCCGGTCGACCTGCCGCATCTGCTCACGCAGCGCATGGATTTCACTCTGGTCCTGGAAGGTCTTTACGTGACCAATGTGCTGACCATTGCGGTCGGCCATCGTGCTGTCGCGCTCGATGACAGGCACGCCGCGGCCACTCTTCGCGCGCAAGGCCGCCTCGGGCGTCGCAGCCGTAAAGTCCCGCGCGAAGACGTCGCGAAAGGTGCGGCCCACCACCTCCTCCGCGCCATAGCCCAGTGTCTGGCCGGCGGCGCGGTTGAACTTGACGATGGTGCCGTTCGGGTCGCACGCGATGACCCCGTCGCTCATCGCCTCGAGCAGGCTGCCCAGGTACTCCGTGGTCAGCGCCAGTTCCCGATTCTTCTCGGTCAGCTCCTGGTCGAGCGCGTGCACGCGTTGTTCCAGCCCGCGATACGCCTCTTCCATCGCCTGCGTGGTCTGCGTAAACAACTCGAGTGCATCGCGCAGCGCGCGGATATCCTCGGGCTGGTGGGGGGCCGCCGCGGCTGGTGCGCGCTCACCCTTGCCGGTCGATTCGGTATCCATCGTTTTCCCGCTCGCGCGACCGGTAGCCCGCCAGCATATTGCGTCCGCGCCGCAAGGTACCCAGCACCGTTTGCGTCGCCTCACGGCGCTCCGCCGTGCGGACCGCGGCGTCGGCATAGCGTGCGCGCAGGGTCGCGTTCAGCGTTTCCGTTTCCTCGGCCAATGCGCGCACCTGTGCCGCCGTTTCCGCGTCGGGCGCCGCCTGTTCCCATTCCCGCAGTAACAGCGCGCGCTCACGCGCCAGCTCTGGCCACTGCTGTTCATAACGCCGCTGCACGGCCAGCTGCGCCGCGGGCTCGCCCTCGGCGTCCAACGCCGCCAGTGCCTCGCGCAGGGTATCGCGATACCGCGTCAGGTGGCGCAACACGCGCTCGGCCACGCTCAGCGCCGGCGCCGTCACTTGGCGGCCTCGGCCGCGGGCACCGACAGCCCACGCAGACGCAACTCGCGCGTGGCCGCGCGCGCCTTCAATGCTGCTTCATCCGCCCACGGCACGTCGCTCGCGGCAATCGTGCGGTACAACAAGAGGCTGCCCGCGTAGTCCCCGCTTTCCATCATCGCGTTGGCCTGCTGATAACGCGCCCACGCCTGTTGCGTTTCCGCCTGGGTGCCCAGATTCGCCTGGTCGCGCGTGCCGCGAATCGCCAGCGCATACGCATCCGCCGCGGCGCGGTAGTCCCGCCGCTGGTACAAGTGGTCGCCCCAGGCCACCGCCGCAGCCACCAGTTCGGGCAAGTCGACGGGCGTCTGACGCACCTGCGCGTCGAGGTCCATCACCATGCGCCGCGCCGCCGCCGTGCGGTCGTTGGCCAAATAAGCCTTCAACAGCGCCAGGTCGCCCGCACTCGTCCGCGCTTCCGGATAGTTCAGGTAGGCCCGCTCGAGTTGCGCCAGCGCACGCGCCGGGGGTCGTGGGCCTTGGGGTCGAGGCCGTGGCGGC
>CAYMLC010000422.1:0-3275 GCA_964390765.1 uncultured Nitrospirales bacterium | reverse complement strand
AGCCCGAGCGAGACCACCTCGAAGCTGAAGCTCTCCTGCGCTACCAGTACCGTCTGGGCCGCGTCGCCATACACCCGGACCGTTATCGTGGCGGTTTCCCTCTTGGCGGCCGTGTCCACGCGCACGAAGAAGTCGGCCACGCCCGCCTCTACGTCCACCTGAAAACCCGGCTGCGCCGGCGCCGCATCCACACCCGCTGGCGCACCGCCCGCTACCGCCACCGTCACCACGTCGCCATCGCGCAAGACGTTGCCAAACTGATCCTCCAACTGCGCCGTCTGGAAGGGAATTGGCGCGGGCGGCTGCGCTGCCGGGTCGCGCATAAAGATCTCGGTCGGTGTCGCCGCAATGCCGGGCACATAGGTTACCGCCGTCTCGCCCCGCACCAGACCGTCGGCGGTCTGCGCGGTCAACGTTGCGGTGCCGGCCTGTTCCGCCGCCGCCACGTCGAAGCGCAACGTGCCGCCCGCAAGCGCTACCTGGACGCCGGGCGCGGCGCCGTCCGCGTCGGGCGTGGTCACCGTGCCGAGACCCGCGCCAACGGTAAACAGGGTGCCATCGGGTACCGTGCTCCCATCACCGAAGAGGGCATCGTTGCCCGTCACCGCAATCACGTTGGCCGGATTGGCCACCACCTGCACCGGGGCCGCCTGCAAGAGAATCGCACCCGCCTGCGCGCCCGTGTCGCCGCTGCCCGCGACCGACGCCAGGATGTAGGTGCCGGGCACCGGACTCTCAAAGGTCACCAGATTGTCTTCGGGCAGGCGCGATACGTTCGCGATACCGGTCTGGGTCCACGCGCCACCTTCGAAGCGGTACGGCGCCAGCGCGCTCTCGTCGAGACCTGCGATAGCACCCGAGCTGTAGGCCATCGTGAAGCGAGCGGGCCGCACCTGCGCCGCCGTGAAGTCGCTGGCGCTGGCGCTGAAGGCCACCACGGCCCCGCTCTTAAGCTGCCCCGCGATGGGCGGACCGGGGTCGGCCACCGGCGCAATGTCGACCGTCACATTAAAGTCGCGCACGCCGCCGCGCGGCCCGTCGCTGGTCAGCGCAATGGCATTCCCCGCCGCATCGACCGCTTCGCCCAAGATGGTGCCCGCGTCGCTGCCGCCGTCTTCTCGCGGTATCTCGAGCGCCAGCACAGTGCTCTCGGGCCGCGCCGGGTCGGTGCCCGCCACACGAATCTCGTAGTCGTCCAAGATGCCGTCGCCATCGCTGTCGACGTCGGGCGCCACATCGGCCAGGGCCTCGATCTCTGGCGTCGCCGGACCGAAGCCCGTGTTGCCCGTGATGAAGGCGCTCAGCCGCACGAAGTCAATCTGCGCCAGGTTCGCCGGTGCGCCACCAGCATCGACTGCCCACGCAATATCGATGGCGTCGCCCCCACCACTGCGCGGGGTCAGCCCCACCGTGAAGGGGTCGTCCGGCCGCACATAGTTGTCCAAGTAGGGCTGTTGCGTGGGTGTCAGCTCCGCATAGCCCCAGTCGAACTCGGTGCCATCGCCATTCGGATTGACCACGTTGCCTGCAAGCGGCGGCGACGGATTGGGAATGCCTTCGGGCAGCACGCTCGCGTCGACCATGCGGCTGCCGGGAATCACGAAGAAGGCATCGTCCGCCAGGCCATTGCCATTCGTATCGGCGCTTATCTCGATGAGCGCGGGCTCCACGAACTTCCACTCCGGGTTGCCGCCGGTCCAGAACACGTTGCTGTAGACGATGAGGTCGAGCCCCATGGGATTGAGTGGGTCATCCGTCACGGGCGTATCGAACGCCACCGTGATGAAGCTGCCCGGCGCCGCGCCCGGCGTGCCGATGCTGTGGATATCCGAATTGCTGGGCGCAAAGGCACCACCGCCCACCGGCACGCCCAGCACGCGCTGCGGCTGGTCAAAGCCGACGTTCGCGTTGATGGCGTTCACGTCCACCACCCGGTCGGCCCAGGGGTCGTCTTGTGCGTGTGCGCCGAGGGCCAGCGCGATGGCAGCCACAACGCCCGCACATCTTCGCGCGCCGCGGATAAGAATTGGTCGCATTTGCCGTCGAGCCCCTCGCTCTGTTGTGCACGCATGTGCACGGGGCTGCCGGCAAGCAACAACATGGGTGGCGCAAAATAACACCCGAAGGACGGTGTGCGCCGCTTACCCATGCCGTGTCTTGCGCCGTTTCCCACGAAACGGTGACAAGCCCCGCGCGTGGCCGCGCGGTCAACACCGGCAGGTCTTCGGACTTACAGGCGGCCGCGTCGCGTTGCACGCGCGGGGGGCCTACTGGGCGCGGCTTCCCAGCCCTCACATTGGGCCAGTGCCATCGTGCGCCGGTCGTTCCTGCATACCGCTGCGGGGCAGTCCCGGATTCGCACCGGGTTCCCTCTTAGCGTCCCACCGGCCAGCACGTGTGCGGCGCCAGCCATGGGGCGAACCGGATACTCAAAGGGTAACAGAGTCCTGCGGGCCGCACCAAAAAGTGCCGCCGCGCCCCGCGCGCAAGCTTGACCTGCGCGGCAGCCAATGGACACCCTATCGGCCAACCGGGCATGAGGGAGTTTGCGTATGGGCGAAGATACGATTTTCGGGAAGATTCTGCGGGGCGAGTTGCCCTCGGACGAGGTCTACGCCGACGACGAGTTCTACGCGTTCCGCGATATCAACCCCGGCGCGCCCACCCACGTGCTGGTCATTCCGCGCAAGCCCATTGCCAAAGTCGCCGACGCCACGGAAGAAGACGCCGCCCTGCTGGGCCGCATGCTGCTGGTCGCCAATCGCATTGCCGAACAGGAGGGCCTCGCCGAAGCGGGCTACCGTCTCGTCATCAATAACGGGGCCGGGGCGGGCCAGTCGGTCTTCCATCTGCACCTGCACATTATCGGCGGCCGCGAACTCGCCTGGCCCCCCGGCTGATGCAACCGCCCATCTCGCCCAACACCCAGCTCTGCGCGGTCATCGGCGATCCGGTTGCCCATTCGCTGTCGCCGGCGCTGCACAACGCCGCCTTCGCCGCGCTCGATCTCGACTATGTCTACACAGCGTTTCACGTGCGCGATGTGCCCGCGGCCCTCGCCGGCATGCGCGCGCTCGGCAACTTCCGCGGCATGAGTGTCACCATTCCCCATAAGCGCGCCGCCCTGGCCGCCGTCGACAGCCTCGACCCCGTGGCCCGGCGCATCGGCGTCATCAATACCGTGTCCAATGACAACGGCGTGCTGCGCGGCATCAACACCGATGGCTACGGCGTGTTACGCGCCTTCGAGGCCGCGGGCGTATCCTTGCGGGGCC
>CAYMLC010000421.1:0-3283 GCA_964390765.1 uncultured Nitrospirales bacterium | reverse complement strand
GTCGGTCTGCAACTGCCATTCAAAGTTGGAGGCGTCGTAGATGCACCCGTCACCGACGACCACATCCATCGTCAATTCGGTCAAGACCGTGGGCACATTGTCCAGGGTGCCCTCGTCAACCAGGGCCAGTTCCCACAGAGTCTGAAAGCCACTTGCCGATTCGAAGGCATTCGCCGAGGAGAACTGCCCAATTGAAGAGTCGTCGTCGGGCAGAACGAAAATGTCGACGAAACGAATACTTATCGCAGCGACCGAATCGGGGAAGAAACGCACCGCCATTTCGCCGAGGGGGATGGATTGGGTATTCGTGAAATCCAGCGCATTGGCGCCTTCAAAGATGAATTCGCCATTGACCGGCCCCACAACCGAAGCAAGGAGCGGGGCGCCAAAGAACTCCGGACGCCAATCGACATTGAGTGTGATCGTGTCATTGACATCTTCGAGCGGAGCCCCAAATGAATCGACGAGGCTGAGGCGCACCCCCAGCGTGTCGCCTACGGAGACCACCGGTAGCGGCAGCGGATCGACCCGGAGGCTCGCTCGCCGCAGGTCGATGTATGCGGGCCCCAACTCCGGGTTCCCCGGATCCGTATTGAGTTGGCTCGATGTTGCGGAGCTGGCGAAACGGAAGCCGCCCAATTCTGCATCGGCCGAAAGAAAGATACCCCGGTCGGCATTCTCGCTCAGTGGGCCGATATCGGGGAAGTCGCCACTCACGCTACCGTTGTAACGCATGATCACCGTGATGATGCGCGACGCGCCGTCGGGCACGAACAGCAGCGGGTCTTCGGAGAATTCAGCGTCGAAAATTGCGCCTGAGCCCTGAGCCGCGGGCTCGAATCGCTCCGGATCCATGCCGCCCGTGACATCTTCCGACAGTATGCTGATCGAGAGGTCTGCGCCCACAAAGGCCGTGGTATTGCGAATCTCGCCGCGCAGCACCAGCCCCGTGAGGATGGCCGGCAGTCCATCCCTTCCATTGTCCCGGATGGTGAGTTCCAGCACTTCTTCTTCGCTTGCGTTGCCCACGGTGATGCGCTGCAACTGGTTGACGTCGACGATCTCCACGTCGACGCCGGCGAAGGCGCCAGACGCGGGCAGCCAGGCCAGGAAGCCGATGCTGGCCAGGAGCACGAGGCGCGCACAGGCCACTTGCAAGGTTGGTGCGAAGGGACGGTGCTGCATGTTCGTGACTCCTGATTCGGGGTGCGCTCCCGGGGCGCCGCGTCGGGCGAACCGCAATGCAAGCGCCACGCCTGCCCCACGCCTGGGCCGTGCCTGTATTGCGCACCGGTTGTCGCACGGTGGCTAGAGCTTACCATGTCAGGAAACGGTTAGGGCCGCCGCCACCAGCCAGGCGCCCTGGCCCGGCTTGGGTGCGCCCTTTTGTTTTCCCGCGAATCTTTGTTATTCTAGCCTAGCCTGGCGGAAAAGAAGTAGCGCTCAGCCCCTTCCCTGTCCGGGGCCCTCTCTTCCTGCACCGCAGCCTAACCGGGGTGTGCCATGTGTGGCGTGCCGCGTGGCATGTGCGCCGCCCCCAGCCATAAGAGGAGTATGAATTATGCTGACCGTAGGCGACACCTTTCCCCCGTTCCAGCTCAAGGCCGTGGTCTCGCGCGACCCGAAGGTCGCCTTTGAAGAGGTGACCAATGACACCTATGCCGGCAAGTGGCTCATTTGCTTCTTCTGGCCGAAGGACTTCACCTTCGTCTGCCCGACGGAAATCAAGGCGTTTGGCGACTTGAATGAAGAGTTCGCCGATCGCGATGCCCAGGTACTGGGCTTCAGCACCGACTCGGAGTTTGTGCACCACGCCTGGCGCGTGCACCACGAAGACCTGCACGAGCTGCCTTTTCCCATGGTATCCGACATCCGCCGCGACCTGAGCGAAGCGCTGGGTATTCTGGACAAGGGAGAAGGTGTGTGCCTGCGCGCCACGTTTATCGTGGACCCGGAAGGTATCGTGCGGCATGTGTCGGTGAACGACTTGTCGGTGGGGCGCAACCCGAACGAGGTGCTGCGCTTGCTGGACGCCTTCCAGACGGACGAGCTTTGCCCGTGCAACTGGAACAAAGGCGAAGCCACTATCGAAGTATAGCGCCCCGCCCGCACCCTGGAGGACACTTCATGAGCATCGACGCACTGAAGAGTCGTTTGCCCGACTATGCCAAGGACCTGAAGCTCAACCTGTCGGGCCTCATCAACGCGCCGGAAGGCCTGACGCCGCAGCAGTTGTACGGCAGTCTGCTGGCGGCCGCCATTGCTTCACGCAATGCGGAGGTGACGCGCCAGTTGCAGGCGGCCGCTGCCGAACATCTGGACGACAAGGGCCTGTTTGGCGTGCGTGCGGCTGCCGCCATGATGGGCATGAACAACATCTACTACCGTTTCACGCACCTGGCCAAGAATGATGCCTATGGCCAGATGCCGGCCAAACTGCGCATGAACGTGATGATGAACCCCGGCGTAGACAAGGCCACCTTCGAACTGTGGTCCTTCGTCGTATCGGTCATCAATGGCTGTGGCGGCTGTATCGACGCGCACGAGCGCCAGCTGCTGGAGAAGGGCTTCAACAAGGAAGCCATCCAGTTTGCGGCCAAACTTGCCGCGGTCGTCTACGCCATCGCGGCCACGCTTGACTATGAACAGGCGGCTTCCGAGGCGCCCACAGTCTCGTAGCCCGCCCGCCATCCGCTGAAGATACCGGCTGCTCCGCCTGGGAGTGGCCGGTTTTTTTCGGAGCAGGAGAGCGCAGGGGCCGGGTGGCCGCTCATTTTCTCCACACAAGAAGGCCGCGGTGGGTGTATCCTGAAAGGCGAAAGGAGGTACCGGTCATGGCTGCCATAGAAATGCGTGATGTGTTGGAGCGTTGCCGCCGCTTCCACCATCAGCTCTCCGAGTACTACGCGCAGGCCGAACACGACGCGCAAGCCGAGGAAGTGCGCGCTGTGTTGGACCTGCTCGCCCAGCACGAACGGCGGCTGGAAGGGTGTGTGGCCCTGTACGCGCGCGAGGCGAATCCGGCGGTGTTGGGCGCGTGGTTCAAGGTGGCGCCCGACGATGTGGGCAAGCACCTGCTGCGCGATATACAGGTGCGGCCCGATGCCACGGTGGAAGAGGTGCTGTCGCTCGCGCAGACATTTGACCAGTGCCTGGTGCACATGTACCGCGAACTGATGGCGCGTACGCAAAGCGACGAAGTGCGCGAGGCGCTGACCGGGCTGTTGGCGCTTGAGGAACGCGGGCAGCGCCGGCTGGGGCACGTGCTCTAGGGGTTGGCCTG
>CAYMLC010000420.1:0-3285 GCA_964390765.1 uncultured Nitrospirales bacterium | reverse complement strand
CAGAGTCCGCCGACGAAGGGCCAGATGCCGCCGTTGTGATAGTGGTGCGGCAGGTTCTGCAGGTTCACGAGAAAGTAATCGCGCCAGTCGGGTTCTCCGGGGCGCACCACCGGGTAGAGAATGCGCACGGGATAGGGGCGGTCGATACAGATTTGGCGCAGGAAATTATACAGTTGCAGCGAGCGCTCGGGTGTCAGGATGCCATAGACGCTTGCCATCATGTTGGCGAATACATCGCAGCGCCAACTGAAATTGAACGGCGTAATCTGCGCGATCATATAGCGCGTGCGCCCGAGTGAAAACTGTGTTTCGGCGAACGAAGCGATGTTTTCCTGAATGCTTTCGGGTGTCGGCCAGAACTGGCGGTTCAACACATTGTGAATACCGGCGGCACGAATCTTGAACCGTTCTGTGGGCGGGGCGTTGGTGTGCTGGCGCAGGTCGTCGTAGCACAGGTTGGCCATGTACCAGAGGATTTCGTCGTACAGCACGTTGTAACTGCGTGGGAACAGGTCCGTCCAGTCCGATGCCTCGGGCACTTCCAGCAGGCCGCAGTTGTTCGAGTCGTGCGCGCGCAGCCAGATCATGACCTTGCGGAAGACCGGCATATACTTGCGCGCAAACTCGACGTCGCCGGTCGTGCGCACATACATGGCCGCCGCCATGAGCACCCACATCGGCCCGTCGATACCGGCGATATTGCCGATGCCACCATACTCGACGTGCAGCGTGTCGATTTCGACGTAGTTCGGCAAGTGGCCGCCACGCGATTGCGCGTTGAGTATGGTCTCGAGCGAGCGGCGCCCGGCTTCGATCAGTTGCTCATCGCCCAGCGGCAACGACCACAGCGTGGTAATCGCGCTGTCGCGCGCCCAGATACTGCGGTAGTTGCTGTACGGGTCGGTGTCGTGGTGAACGCTGCACGCCGTGAAACCGCGCTCGGTTACGTTCATGCGCAGGGTCTCGATGGCGCGATTAAAGGCTTCTTCAACTACATGCATGATGGCGGATACGTCGCTTCCTGCTTATTCGCCCAGCCAGTGACGGATGCCCTCGAGCACGCCATCGGCGTAGTGCGCCTGCGCAAAATAAATGCTGTTGTCGCCCTTCAATTCCAGCAGTTCACCGTGGGCATTGCCCACGACAATACCCTTGAAGCCCTGTTCGAACAGTTTGATGTCATTGCCGCTGTCGCCGCTGGCCATCACCTGCGCCTTGCCGAGGCCCCAGTGCTCGGCCAGAAAGGCAGAGGCCGCGCCCTTGTCCGCCTTCTGCGGCAGAAAGTCCAGGTCGCGCTGGCTGCTGTACACCATCTTGGCGCTCAGCCCGGCGGCGCGCAGTGTTTCGTCGAGCGCGTTCAACTGGTCGGGCGTGGCATCATAATAGTAATAGCTGAGCTTATACGCCGACTGAAATTCCGCCGGCTGCAATTCCAGCCCGTCGATGCCGCGCAGCGCCTGCTTGACGCGGTGCGCGTCCCACCCATCTCGAATCTCGCCGTGCCAGCTTTCCAGCCAGCCGCCCTGCGGCGGAAAGCGAATGTCGGTGCCGACGCCGCCGATAATGGCATCCGGCAGCGGCAGGGGTGTGTCCTGCACGCTTTGCATCAGCGATTCATAGAACCGGCCACTGTTCAGGGCCAGGCGCATGCGCGGTTTCTGTTCGTGATAGAACGCCGCAAAGCGCGCCGTGGCGCCGTCGTCGCCCAGCAGCGTGTTGTCCACATCGCTTACCAGCATGAATGAATCCATTGCTACGCACTCCTCCGCACACGATCTCCCCGGTTGTCGTGCATTTCTTTGCGCACCCGGAAGCCATGCAGCACGCTCAGCATCTGCTGTGCGATACCCATCCAGGTAAAGCTTGCGCGCGCCTTGTGGCTGCCGTGTCGCGCCAACTGATCCCAGATTTCAGGATGCTTCAAGATGCTGTATATCGCAAAGCCATAGGCCTCGTGGTCGAAGGGGTTGGCGTACAGCGCCTCGTATCCCCATTGCACCTGCTCCCACAGGCCGCCTTCCGTTGTCACGACCGTCGGCGTGCCACAGGCCATGGCCTCTACGGCCGTCATGCCGAAGGGCTCGTACCGGCTCGAGAGGGCGAACACATCGCCCAGGCGATAGAAGTCGCCGAGTTGTTCATCGGGTATATAGCCTTCGAGCACCACGCGGTCGGGGTAACCAATCTCCTCGGCTATCTGTTTCAACTCGTCGCGCATTTCCGCTTCGCCGGGGCCGAGGTCGTCGCCACCTACGCACAACAGCAGCTTGGCGTCATCGATGCGGTCAAACACGGGCTTCATCGAGCGGACGAGCAAGTCGTAGCCCTTATTGCGCGCCAGACGGCCCAGTGCCAAGATGATTTTGCCTTCATACCCGTACTGCCGCTTCAGCCCCTCACGCGATTCGAGCGAGACCGGGAAGAAGCGGCTGTCGTCGTAGCCCGGCGGAATGACATAGATCTTGTCGCGCGGCATCGTATAGTCCTTGCCCAGCAACAACTCGCGCTGCAGCGGGGTGGTGGCGATCACGGCGTCCGCCTCGTCGTAGATCACGTTTTCTTCGCGTACGCGTTCCTTGAAGTTGTACTTCTTCTCCAACTCCTTCGGGTCGCCGTCCATATTGTCGCGCTTCCACGCACCAATCGAGTGCGGCGTGTGCAGGTGCGGGATGTCCAGTTTGTTCGACAGGCCCACCCCCGCCAGGCCGGCATCCCAGTAGTGGCTGTTGATGAACTGGTACTTCAGCTTCTTCTGCTGAATCCAGGCGTAGGCATTTTCGATCCACTCGGGGATGTGCCGGTTCAGGAACTCCTTCTCGATAAACTTCTTGCCGCCGCAGGGTATGCTGATGACGCGGACGTTTTCGTCGACCTTATCGATGCGTTTCTTCTTCTCGAACTGGCGTGTGTAGATGTCGACGCCGTAGCCCATCTTGCCGAGGTGCTTGGACAGTTCCAGCACGAAGACCACCTGGCCGCCGGTATCGGGCAGGCCCAGTTCCGGCTCGGCGGTGAAGTAGCCATGGGTGCTGATCATCATGATGCGCTGTTTCGGGGGCATACTTATCTTTCCTCCTGTGTGCGCGGGGCGGGCCCTGATAGGTAACGTAAGGCTGGCGGCGGAGTTCGGGAATGGCTCCGCGCTGGCCCGCCGCCTTTTCGGGCGCACGGTTGGCGGCGCGCGTGCGTGCCGTTGTGCTTCGGCGCCGCGTACCGGCGACCCAACAAGCGGGTGGCCAAGCCGCGGATGCGCATACACGCGCGCTGCAGGGCCAACATGTTAGG
>CAYMLC010000419.1:0-3294 GCA_964390765.1 uncultured Nitrospirales bacterium | reverse complement strand
AGTCCGGGTCGGTGGTGTTGATCTCGCGGTCCCAGTCGTAGCTGAGGCCGAGCCGCTGAATCTGGCGGCGGAACGTGTCGCAGTTGCGATTGGTGATATGCGCGGGGTGCTCGCCGGTGCGCACGGCATGGCGTTCGGCCGGCAAGCCAAACGCGTCCCAGCCCATGGGATGCAAGACATTGAAGCCGCGCATGCGTTTGTAGCGCGCCACGATATCGGTGGCGGTGTAGCCTTCGGGATGCCCCACGTGCAGCCCATTGCCGCTGGGATAGGGGAACATATCGAGCACGTAGTACTTCGGCCGGGCGGGGTCGATCTCGCTCTTGAAGGTCTTGTGCTCGGCCCAATAGGCCTGCCATTTCAGCTCGATCGCCTGCACGTCATAGGGGTCGGTGGCCATAGACAGAGCGTTCCCGTAGCGGTTGGGGTTGGAGCGGCGGAGGATAGCACAGGGGTGTCGGCGAATAAACGCACCGGTTTCATCCGTTTCAGCCCGCAGTGAACAACATGAGCGATACCCCACCCTTTCCTTCGTTGCGAACCCTGCTGCGCCGGGCGTGGTCCGTCTACACGCGCCACCCGATGCTGCTCAGTGCGGCGTGTGCCGCCTATCTGGGCATTACGGCCATCGGGTTGTGGCTGCCCTTGCTCAACCTGGCGTTCCTGTTTGCCGGGGTGGCCCCGCTGACCGGCGGCCTCTTTATTCTGCTGCGCAATGCGCACCATGGCACACCGCGCCCCGGCGACCTCATCCAGGGCTTCCGCGAAATCGAGCGCTGGATCGGCGTCTACTGGTGTTGGGTGCTGTCGATGGTGCTGCCGTTTTTCCCGCTGGCCATCGGCGTTTTTCTCAGCACGCGTTTTCCCGCCGAGCCGTGGCGGTGGTATCCGGCCTACGCCACCCTCGCGCTCTCCCTCTTCATCGCCGTGCTGGTGCTCACCCGCTTTGTCTACGCGCTACCGCTGGCTGCGCAGCAACCGCGCAGCACGTCGGTCAGCGTCTTGTTCGCACACAGCGGCGCACTGGTCGATGGGCGCTTCTGGACCTCGCTGGGGATGTTCACGCTGCTGGTCGTGCTCGGACTGAGCGGACTGCTCGTGGCGGGCATCGGCGTGCTGGTCACCTTGCCGTTGGCGCTGCTCGCCTTTCAGGCGCTCTACGATGCGCGCTTTGCCGCGGTGCCCTTCGCGCCCGAGACAGTGGGCGACGAACCGGCCGAGTAATCAGGCGCCCAGCAGTTCCATCACCTCGTCCTGCTTGTCCTCGGGAAAGCTGACCACTTCGTCGAAGACACGCGCGAGCCGCGTCGGGTCGGCGTGCACCAACTCGCGCACGAGCCGCAGTACAAGAGCCTGACGGCGCGGCCCTGACTCCAGCAGGTCGGGCAAGACATGCGCGAGGTGCGTGGCGTAGATGTCGAAGATGCGGCGCTCGCTGTCTTCATCCTGACTGGCGGGCTCGCCCTCGTAGGGGTAGATGCCCTGCGCCTGCCACCGCGCAATGATGTCGCTGGCAATCTCCGCCTCGCGCAGGGCGAAGTGCTCGCGCAGTTTGGTGCGCGCCGAATCGAGCATGACCTGCACATCGGACGCCAGTTCTTCCATCTGCAGCAGGCCCTGCCGGTCGAGTGCGGCGAGGTGCGGCGACTTGAGGTACGCGGTATAGCTGAAACCGCGGAAGTGCAGGCGTGGCAGCGCCGCGTGCCGCGCGAAGCCCTCGGCATCGCACAGGTACACGCCGCGGCGGCCGGGCTGGCGCCACTCGACTACGGTCAGGTGTGTGGCCGCACGTTCACCCTCCTGCATCACCAGTTCGCCCAAGTCGTACTCGGTCACGTGCAACTCGGCGTTGGCCGGGTCGATGGGCACGTTGTCGTAGATGATGGTCACGTCCGGATACTGGCGCAGGTACGGGGCAAAGATGGCAGTCAGCTCTTCAGTGGCCTTGACACCGCGCAACAGGTCGACCGCGGTATACGGATTCTCGATGGTCACCGTCATGCCGCACGCCATGTCGTCCGCCGGCGCCGCGGGTGACAGGAGAAAGCGGCTGGGCTGTGCGGCATCGCCGGTTATCCAGTAGCGCCGGTGTTCACCGTCGGCTTCGTACACCGTGTCCCACACGGCGCGCTGGCCCAGCGAGAACGCGCGAAAGCGGCCCTTGCCGTACTGCCCGTGCAGCACGCGCCGCCGCACCAGGCTCTGCTGGCCGCTGCGCTTCCACGAGCCGCCCAGGTTGCTGAAGACACGCGCCGCATCGTCTCGGTGCAGGCCGTGGCCGTTGTCGGCAATGCGCACGGCCTCGACCCCGCCAAGCTGGTTTTCCTCGAAACTGACGCGCACCTGCGTGGCTTCGGCGTCGAGCGCATTCCACACGAGCTCGGCCATGGCGGCCATGGGCTTGGTGCGGGCGAGGGTGTCGAGATGGTCTGGCTGAACTTGTACGTGGATGACGTCCACTGAGCGCGCTCCTTCGCGATTCGCAGTGCCTGAGGCAGACGATAGCAAGGGGCACGGCGCCTGCGCTAGGGCGCGATGCCGGCCTCCTCGGTGTGCCAGTCGTGCACGCCCAGCAGATAGAGAATGGCGTCGAGCCCGACCGAAGACAGTGCGTGCTCGGCCTGCTGCTCGACCAGCGGCTTGGCGCGGAACGCAATGCCACAGCCCGCCGCCTCGAGCATGGCCAGGTCGTTGGCACCGTCGCCAACGGCGATCGCCTGCTCGAGCGCGATGCCCTCTTGCGCGGCGAGCGCACGCAACAGTTCCGCCTTGCGCGTGCGGTCTACGATTTCGCCGACGACCCGGCCCGTCACCTTGCCATCGACGATTTCGAGTTCATTGGCAAACACGTGGTCGATGCCCAGGCGCGCCTGCAGATAGTTCCCGACATACGTGAAGCCGCCGGAGATGATGGCCACGGTATAGCCCAGGTGCTTGAGCGTAGCCATCAGCCGCTCGACCCCTTCGGTCAAGGGCAGGCGCTCGGCCACGCGCTGCAGGGCCGCCGCATCGAGCCCGCGCAATTGCGCCACGCGCTGCTGCAGGCTCTCGCGAAAGTCGAGCTCGCCGCGCATGGCCGCCTCGGTAATGGCCTTGACCGCATCGCCCACGCCCGCTTCGACCGCCAGCTCGTCAATCACCTCGGCCTGGATGAGGGTCGAGTCCATATCAAAGGCCACCAGCCGCCGGTTGTCGTACCCGTCTTCGGCCAGCAGTACGCGGCAGTCGAGCCGCGCCGGGGGCTCGAACGCCCGCGGTGCCTCGTCGGAGGGCGTCGACGCGGCGAGTTCCTCG
>CAYMLC010000418.1:0-3340 GCA_964390765.1 uncultured Nitrospirales bacterium | reverse complement strand
CCGCTGTCGAAGGTACTGGCGACCACCACCGCCACCAGCCCAATCGCCGCCAGCAGCACGCCGGTCAGGGTGAAGTCCTGGCGCGGCCGCGCGCGCTCGGGCGCTGGCTCGTGCAGCAACTCCTGCACCTCATCGAAAGAATCGAGCAACTCGGGCTTTTCTTCGAGGCGGCGCAGCAGGGCCATGCGCACGCGGTGCTCGACCCAGGCCCCGGCCAGCCGCTGCACGACCACCGTCAACAGCACGACGATAACGATCAAGATGGGAAGCATGAACAGGAATTGTTCCATGTGGGTCTCCCCGGTATGACGAGCTCTGGCCTGCGCGCGTTACGCTAACTGCGCGCTACGATAAAGCAGGGGCCCGCCCCCGGGAAACCACGCGCCGCCGCGAAGGGTCGCACACCAAGACGAATAAAGGAGCCGACTACCGTGCCTTCCGTCTTTCGCAGCCTGGCAACCGCGGTGGGTATTGCCCTGGCCGTGCAGGTTTCCACCATCGGTCTGGCGCCCAACCTGCCGCGCGATGTGTGCCGCCCGCCGGTCGAGCAGACCCGCGAGTTCACCTTCCCCGCGGCCGAGCTGGTGCGCTTGCAGAGCCTCGACGGTTCGGTAGCCGTGCGTACGCACAGCGAGACCGGCGTCACGGTATCGGCCACGGTCAGCGCGTTTCCCGACACCACGCAGGCCAAAATGGTGGCCGAGGGCTATGCGCGAGACCTGCCGGCCATCACCCACGACAACGGCGTGCTGACCATCATCACCGAGCCCGAATCGCGGCCCGATGCCATGGACCTGCGGGTCGACTACATCTTGTCGGTACCCGAGGGCACCGACCTCCAGCTCGAGGTGGGTGAAGGCAACGTGATCATCGGTCAGGGCTGCGGCGCCGTCACTGTCGAGGGCAACAACAGCGACATCGAGATCGTGGGGCCGCGCGGCGCGGTGCACGCCAGCAGCACCAATGGGCGCATCCGCGTGTATGCCGCCGAGAGCAACACGGTGCTGCGCACCGTGAATGGCAGCCTCTTCGCAGAGGTGCAAGGCGGACAGCTGGAAGCCTACACGACGGTGGGCTCGATTGAGGCCCGGCTGCTCGGTGCAGCGCTGCAGCGCTGCGACTTGACGACCAAGAATGGGGACATTAGACTCGCGCTGCCTGACGGCGTGTCCGCGGCCGTGCACGCCCAGGCTGCACGGGGACGCGTGGAAAGCGCCTTTATCGCGCCCACCGCCATGGGCTCGCCCCAACGCCGCCGCGAGTATCGTGGTGAACTGGGCGGCGGCCAAGCCCCCGTGCTGCTCACGGCCCAAAACGGCGACATTCAGATTCTCAGGAGCAGCCCGCCATTATGAGTGCACGCGCGACCGTCGCAACCCCGGGGGCCTTGCCCGGCAACCCCGCCCAGGTTGACGACCTTGAACTGGTTCACCGCAGTAAGGCCGGCAACCGCGACGCCTTCTCCGAGCTCGTCCGCCGCCACCAGCACATCGTCTACAACGTGTCCTACCGGTTCATGCGCGATCCGGCACTGGCCGAAGACATGGCGCAGGAAGCCTTTGTGAAGGCGTTTCGCCTGCTCAAGGGTTTTCGAGGCGATTGCAGCTTTTCCACCTGGATGTACCGCGTGACGTGCAGCGTGTGCCTGACCGAGTTGAACCGGCGAAAAAAACGCGGCGAAGTGGAGCTGCAACCGAAACATGCCGGCGTTCTGGCAGTCCAACCCAATGAAGACTTTGATATGCCCGAGTTGCTGCGCCGCTGCGTGACGCGCCTCTCGGACCGTTACGCGACCATTATCACGCTGTACTATTTGAAGGGCATCTCCTACGAGGAAATCGCGCAGACGCTCGAGATTCCCATGGGCACCTTGAAGACGTGGATGTTTCGGGCACGCAAGCAACTGCGACAAATCGTGGAGGCCGAACTGGCGGGCCGCACCGCCGGCGAGTAAACCATGCTTCCTGACCCCAAGCACATGACCGCCGCCCAACTGGACGAGTTGATCGACTCGGCCCTGGCGAGTGAACCGCTGCGTGCCACGCCGCTGGGTATGGCGCGGCGTGTGGAAGACCGCTTGCGTATCGCGGCGCTCATGGAGCAGGAGCAACAGCGCTTTCGCTATTCGATGGGCATGACCCTGCTGGCCTTCGTCGGCGCGATTGTGGCCGCGGGCTGGTTTGTGGCCCTCACGAATCTGCAGACCGTGATTGCCTACGGCATGCCCGGCGCGCTCGGCACGTACGACTATTACGCCACCAGCATGACCTACGCGTGGCGCGGCGACACGAGCTTCTACACCCTGGGCGCCAGCGTGCTGCTCGCCATCGGCACCTTGCTGCTCGGCTTTATGCTGCCGCGGCGGGTCACACGCGCACCGCACTAGCGCGGCAGCTGCACGTGCAACGCCAAGCGCCAGCCCCCGCGCCCACCTTGCACACTACCCTTTCATCGCGGCCGGCGCTTTCGGTAGAACATTAGCGTTATGCCGCGCCGCCGTGGAGAACTGAGCAACCTGCACCTGGTCGCGGGCGGCCTGGTGCTGTTCGCCGCACTCGCCGTGGTCGCGGTGGTGTTTGCGCCGCGCCGCCCCGAGGCGCCGCCGACTTCCGAAGTCGCCTATACCGCGCGCCCGGCCGAGAACGTGGCACCCCCAGCGCCAGACGACTTTTCCCCCACGCCCGACTGGAACCCCATGCCCGCCGCCGCACCCGACACCGGGGCGACCGCCGAGTCCACCGCCGCCGCACCGGCCGACACCCTGCCCTATGCACTCGTTGGACGCGTGACCCAGTCGGCGGGCGGCGCGCCCATCGCAGGCGCGCGCGTGCGGGTGCGGCGCGAGATGACCGACCTCGAAGAACGCACGTGGCTGGCCCAGTATGGTCCAGCTGGTGAACGCGATGAAGAAGCCGAAGCGGCGGCCCGCCGCGAGCGTCAGCGCCTGGAATGGCAGGGCGACGTGCGCACCGGCCCCGATGGCGCTTACCGGCTGCCGATTGCGGAGGCGGGCGCCTATCGCGTGATGGTGCAGGCGCGCGACTTCGTGCCCGTGCGCGAGGGGGAAGTCCGCGTGGACGATGCCAATCCCGAGGCGCAGTTCGACGCGCAGTTGAGCGAGGGAGCGCGGATTTCGGGCCGGGTCACCGAACAGGGCACGAGCCGCGGCGCACCCGGCGTGGTGGTGATCGCCCGCGCGGACAGCGGCGACCGCCGCATTTCTTCGGCCACCGACGAAGACGGCAACTACGCGATGGGCGGACTGACGCCGGGAGCCTACAACGTGACCGTGCGCGTGGGTGACACGGCCTATCTGCTGCCCGAGGTCGAGCCGTTTCGC
>CAYMLC010000417.1:3082-3343 GCA_964390765.1 uncultured Nitrospirales bacterium | reverse complement strand
GTGCCAGTCGCCCGATGCGATGCGCAGCGTACGCGTGCGCAGTGCACCGAAGAAGGCTTTGGCCATGAAGCGCCCGTAGATGATGAGGCCCGTGATACTGGACAGCACCAGCGCGAGACCGAAGAGCCCCACGAACTCGCGGCCATAGAGCCCATCAAACAGGCGCACGTGCAGATTGCGCAACCAGAACCCGAAGGACTTGAAATAGTCGCGCACGTGCAGCAGTTGGCCGGTATAGGGATCGACGGTGTATTCGAGGGC
>CAYMLC010000417.1:0-3072 GCA_964390765.1 uncultured Nitrospirales bacterium | reverse complement strand
GAGGGCCCACAGCGCGGCCAGGCTATGAACGCCACTGTAGCCTTCGAGTTCACCGCTGGCGTAGATGCGCAACGGGGTCTCGGGCGTCTGCGGCACCTCTATCCGGCCGATGTGCGCGTGGCCCAGGTCGCGCGCGGCGATGTCATCGAGCACCTTCGCATAGCCGCGCGCGAGGTCGCGTTCGCCCTGGGCCTCGACCGATGTGGGCGCCGTGGACAGCAGGCTGTCCAGTTCGGGCAGGAAGACCGCGGCGGCGCCACTCCACATGATCACGATGAGAAAGACGCCGGTCGCGAGACCGGCGACTTGATGGACCCGCCACAGCAGGCGCGCAGTGCTCTTATTCATCGGCGAACGACTCGCTCTCTTTCCTGTTACTGCTGTCTGGCATGCGGGCTGCTTTGGGGTTAACGTCCCCGCGCAACGTGCCCTGTCCGGCACGCCGAGCCGCCGGCTCGAATGGTTCGGTCACGTTCTGCCGGACGCCCACCCCGACCTGCGGGCTGGTACTGTTCAGCTCGCCAGCTTCCAGGTTGACGCGCCGCGACGAGGTAAAGGTCCACGGCACATACGGTACGCCACGCTGTTCACCCTACCCGGGCCTACTTCATTATGAAAGGCCCAGCTCTTCAAAGATGAGATCTTCGAACAGCGCGAAGCTGCTTGTGACGGGCCACTCGGTGCGGTACCGCGCAAACTCCACGTGGCCATCGAGAAACAGAATGTTGGCGCCCCCGGGCACGTGATTAAACGTACTCACTTGTTGAGAGATGGGGTCATACGAAACGAACACGTCGCTCTGCGCCTGCGTGCTGGCCGCCGGATCATTGATGTTGGTTATCAGAAATCGCTCGATGCCTTCGCGCAGGCGATAGAGTGTTGTTTCCCCGAGGTCTTCGTGTTCGAAGACAATATCGTTCTCGACGAACTCATCCCATGCTTCCTGGTTGTTCAAGAACTGGATAGGCAACAAGCCCGTAAAGACATTCGCAAGATTCTGACTGATATCCACGCCGATCTCCGGGTTCTCGGGATTCTCCTCACCAGAGGCCAACAAGAAACGCTTAGGCGTGTAGGTCCAACCGGAATATCGATAGGCAAAGCTGTTGACGCTGCAAGGCTCGAACTGGCCATTAGGATCGTCGCGCGGAAAGAACCAGCGGCCGCCGGTTAGTACACGGTCCGTAAACGCTGAAGAAGGACACAGCAGCACTTTCCAGTCAGTCAGGTACTCGGGGTAAACCGCGGGCGTATCGAAGATGCGGAGGCCCGGCACCGTGCCACAGGTCTCTGTGGCATTCAGCGCCGTAGCGCGCTTTTGCCAGGTGGGATAGCGTTCGCCCTGGCTCTCATTGGCGTACATCTTCAGCACGATGCCGATCTGCTTGAGGTTGTTCTGGCAACTGGCGCGGCGTGCGGCCTCGCGCGCGCGGGCCAATGCGGGCAGGAGGATGGCGGCGAGTATGCCGATGATGGCGATGACGACGAGCAGTTCGATGAGCGTGAAGCCGCGTTTGCGGTGAGACATGCCGGGGGACTCCTTTGGGGGTGACGGATGATTACAGACCTGAGCGGGTGCGCAGCACATTGCACACCCGCTCGGCATATCAAACAATACGTGCCTCGTCCATCAGTGCGCGCGGGCCTGCATCGGGCGTTCGGCGGGCACGGTAACGAAGTTGGCGAACTGCGCAGCGATGGCCTCGGCCGGGTTGTCGAGATAGCCCTCGCGGTAGTCCTGGGCCAGGTCCATCACGTGGGTAAACATGCGCTCGCCTTCGTGCAGCGGCTTCACGTGGATGGCGGCGTTGGTCGCGAAGCGCTCGCCCCACGCCTGACGCACCTGCGCCCAGAAGGCGGCCGTCTCTTCCCAGTAGGTTTCGGCCGCGCTGAAGTCGCGGTCGTCGACGCGGGTATAGGTATTGAAGCCGCGCTCCCACGCGACGATGGCGTTCTGCCCGTCTTCGCGCAGGTCGAGCTTGTAGTTATCCTGCTGGTGCACCCAGCCGTCGGCGGTGATGGTGTGGCGGTTCTGGCCGACCATCACGTCGTAGTCGCTGCGCTTTGTCCGCTCGCGCCGGGGCAAGGGCCGCCAGGTATCGTCGGCCTCCCAGTACGATGCATTCTCGAGATGCGTCCAGCGGCCCCAGCCGGCATAGCGGGGGCTGTCGTCCACCTGATAGACGGTCTGCAGCCAGGCGCCTTCGCGCAGGTTCGCCGGGGCCGTCTCGGGTACCCACGTGTGGGCGCCCACATAGGCGTGGGCCGAGGCGGCTTCGTAGCGCCAGTCCTGCCGCCAGTGTTTCACCACGTGCGATTCATCGCTGCGCGGAATGACGAGAATGTGCTGCAGGCTGATGAAGTCGCCTTCGTCGGCGATGACCTTGACCCACTCGAGCGCACGCGAGTTGTGCGGCTCGCTGGCCTCGTGGTCCGACAAGGTCAGGGTTTCGCGAAACTCGAACTCGACGCGGAATTCGCCGGCCATCGCCAGGATGGCTTCGCGGTCGCGCTCGGGCGCGGCCTGTGCGGTGGCGGTGGCGACCATCAGCAGCGCGGGCAGGGTCGCAAGCAGTAGCAGTCGCATCATGCGTTCCTTTCGTTTCTTGCCGCGGTGGGCGCTATTCGCCGTGAATCGCCACTTGACCAAACGTAACCGCCACGCCCGGCAGCACCGGCTCGCGGTCGCCCAGCTTGATGAACTCGACGTGGCCGTCCAGGAACAGCACGTTCGCGCCGCCCGGCACGTGGTTGAATTCGGCCGGCACCGAGCTCAGCCGGTCGGTCAGAATCCAGACTTCGCTCTGCGCCTTGGCACTCGCGGCGGGGTCGTTGATATTGGTGATGAGGAAGCGCTCGATGCCTTCGCGCAGGCGGTAGAGCGTGTCGCCGCCGGCGTTGCCCAGACCTTCGCCCCGCGTCGACAGGTCGATGTCTTCGTCGATCGTGCCTTCAAAGAAACCGCCGATGGCGCGCTCGAGGCCATAGACCAATTGCGCCGGGCCGTCTTCGGTCGCGCCATCCTGCAGCTCGCTCACCGGCGCCTGGGGGTCTCCCGGCGAGACCTGGTCA
>CAYMLC010000416.1:310-3376 GCA_964390765.1 uncultured Nitrospirales bacterium | reverse complement strand
GCGCGGGTGCGTGGTCACCAGTGGACGCGCCGCGGCATCGTACAGCGTGAAGTCGCTCTCGAGCGGGCCGGAACTCACCGTCTCGAATTGCAGGCGCTCGCGCACGGCCTCGTTGTCGATGGGGTCGCCGGCCTCGGCATTGCGCAGCGCCTCCAGAATCACGGGGTCCTGCGCGAGGTGGCGCATGCCGCTTACCCGGCTCGACAGGCTGAGCGCGATGCCTTCGGCCGTCTTACGTGCGGCGGTGGCCAGGTTCTGCTCGACGGCGAGACGCTGGCCTTCATGCGCAAAAATGTAGCCAATGGTCAGCGCCAGCGCCATCGGCGTAAGCGCAACCCACAGGAGCGAACGCAGGATCTTGCGCTCGATGCTGCGCCGGACGGGTGGGCGCCGTCTGCGGCCAAAGATCACCTACTCAAGCACCCGCCCGCGGCCTACCAGGTCGTTCACCTTGTCGAGCAACTGATCGACCTTGAACGGTTTGGCCAGGTACTCGTCGGCGCCGCTGGCGAAGATGCGCTCGATATCGCGCTCCTTGTTCAGGCAGGTCACCGCCATGATCGGGATGCCGCGCGTCAGGTCGTTGTCGCGCAGCGCCTTGCAGACTTCGAAGCCGTTGATCTCCGGCATCAGAAAATCCAGCAGAATGAGGTCGGGCGCCATCTGTGCCGCCTTCAGCCCGACCTCCGTGGCGTTACTCACCTTCACCAGCTCGAAGCCTTCGGTGCTCAGGATGTTGTCGATCAGCGCGAGCGCGTCCGGGTCATCGTCCACCACCATGATGCGCTTCTTGCTCGGGCCCTTGTCCCGCGGAAACATGTCATACTTCTCGCGGAACCGGTCCAGGTCGTCTTCGAGAATGCGGTAGTGGCCGCCCGGCGTGCGCGATGCCTTGATGAGGCCCTGCTTGATCCAGTTCTTGATGCTGTGGTGGGTGACGTGACAGATCTTCGCGGCTTCGAAGGTGGTAAACGCTTTCTGCTCACGAGTACTCACGATGGGGAGACCTCCGGCCGATGCGGCACACCCATGCGGCGCGACACATCTTTAGTATTATGCGTTACATTCGCAGCAGTATACCGCAATATCTCCTGACGTGTCAATCGCTACCCGGCGAGATTCTACGTTTTCGCCCCTCGCCGTCCACCTCGGATGCGCCCTGCTGCGACCACGATTCGCGCACCTTCGCGCGCCGCTTCTGTTCCGCACGCGCGATTGCCCAGTCCAATTGTTGTCCTGCAGGACGTTGGGCAACCGTCGCCGGGACGCCTTCACCCGAGCGGTACCGCTGCACCGTACGATAGAGGGCGACCAGTCGCGCACGCGCAGGTGCGCTATCGGCAATCTGTTCCTCGAGCGCAGCGCGTACATCCGGCGGCAGCGCGTCGTCCAGATACAGCGCCAGTGCTTCGTCCGTTACTTCTGCCGTGGTGGCCGGTTCATCCACCGTCAGGAGCGCTGCCCGCACGTGTTCCGCCGTGGTGCGCAGGGTGTGCACACGGTCGGCCAGCGCGGTATCCCGGGCACACGCCCCATCGAGCGCGGCGGCCGCGCGCGGGTCGACCACCCACGGCAAGAGCTGGTCGTCGTCCAGCGCCGCCCAGTCGGGCCATGCACGCGGTTCAGGCATCGTGCAATTCCAGCATGGCGCGCACCTTGTCCTTTGCGCGGCGGATGCGCGAAGCAACGGTGTTGATGTTCAGGTGCATGATTTCAGCAATTTCGCTGTATTTGAGCCCTTCGTCAAAACACAAGTGTAGCACCAGACGGTCTTGGGCAGACAGTTCGCCCAGGGCGCGGCGCACATTTTCGTGCTCTTCACGCATCAGTGCGGGGCGGTCAGGCGGCGGTGCATACCGTACGCTGGACGCCTCGTGATAGGCGGTCTCCGTGCGCGCCTGCGCGCCGCGCCGCCGCAAGAGGTCCACCGTGCGATTGCCCGCGACTGTCGACAGCCAGGCCTCGAGCCGGGCCGGATTGTGCAGGCGCGCCAATGCTGCACACCCGTCTGCCAGCAGATGCGCCCAGACTTCCTGCACCACCTCGTCCACTTCACCGCGCTCGGGCGGCAGCCCGAGATAGCGCTGCAGCCGGTATGCGGCCACCCGCTCGAGCAGGGGGGTATAGGTCGTTACCAACTGCGCGACCGCCGTATCGTCGCCGGCCCGGCACCGCGCGACCAGTTCGGCCGGTGCTGGGGGCGTTGGCGGGTTGGGGGATGACATGGCGATGGTTGCGGTCCCGCTTCGGCGGCACCGGGAGTAAGGTGCCGCCAGAGGTTACTGCAGGCGCTGCACCACCTCCTGCAACAGCGCCAGCGTTTCGGTCCGGTAGCCCGGCACGCCCAGGTGGCTCTTCAGAATGGGGTAGTGCGCGTGCAGCAGTCTATAGACGAGCACCCATACGCACAAGCCTATCAGCCAGCCGCCCGCCAGCACGCCGTAGTACCGGCGCAACATGCCGGCGCAGGCGCGGCGGTAGGGTGCACGCGTCTGACGCCGGGGTCGGCCATGCCGCTGTGCGATGCGCTGCGTATTGGGCAGTGCGGCATAGGCATAAAGTGGGCCGCCCAACAGCCCCAGTACCAACAGACCGCGCCACAGCAGGCCAATCAGGGGCAGTGATTCGGGCGGTACGGTGGTGCGCAAGGCCACGTCGTACACCAAGAGGAACAATGGAAATGCAGCGCACAGTGCGGTGAGTACCATGCGTCCCCACATGGGGTGCGGGCGTGCGCCGGCACGGCGGCTGACACCCATCAGCCAAACCAGCAGCGTCGCCACGACATAGGCCAGGACGAGGAGCGCGGTAGCCTGCGCCACCAGCGTGCCGGGTACCTGTGCCGCGGCCTTGCCGGCCGTCTGCTGCGCCAGTCGCTCGCGGTCGGCCGCCACAATCACCTCGCCCACCTCCTGCAGCCGCAGCGCACGCGCCTCGGCTGCCTGCGCCGCATCCTCGTCGCCACGCATTACCGCGAAGCGGGCCTGCTCCTGCGCGGCGAACAGCGCCATGTTCACGCCGAAACGCGCCTGCAGCAGGCCCAGGTCTTCGGGCTTACTGTCGGCG
>CAYMLC010000416.1:0-300 GCA_964390765.1 uncultured Nitrospirales bacterium | reverse complement strand
GGTTACTTCGGTGCGGTGGCGGCCTTCGGGCGCGATTCCGCGTCCGCCTGGCTTTCGCCTTCGGTGCTGGCGAGCAGGACCTTCGGCGGCAGCAGTTCCTCGAGCTTGGCCAGCCACGTGGGCCAGGCGCCGGGTTCTTCACTGGCACGTGCCGCCTGTACGCGCCGGTCGACCACGCGCCGCAGCCTCTGCAGCGGCGCCATCACCTGTTGCACGCGCTCTTCCTGCAATTGCTCGTAGCAGTCGCCGCTGCGCGGACGGCTCGGATGCCAGGCCGGCTGGGGAAAGCGCAACGGGTCG
>CAYMLC010000415.1:0-3384 GCA_964390765.1 uncultured Nitrospirales bacterium | reverse complement strand
GCCGCCCTGCTGAGCGGTCTGCTGGTGCTGGGCCGCGCCGCGCAGGACCAGGAACTGACGGCGGTGTTGGCGTCGGGCGTGAGCCTGCGGCGGCTGGTGCGGCCCCTTTTGGCGGCGGGCCTGGTCTTCAGCCTGGGCACCTTGCTCTACAGCGAGACGCTGGGGGTGCGGGCGAACCGCACCTTTCTCGAGGTCGAACGCGAATTCTTCAAGCGCGTCGATTTCGATATTGAGGCGGGCGTCACGTGGCCACGGCTGCGGGGTGGTTGGGCCGTAGACATTGCGCGGTTCAATCCGCTGGCGCTGACCGGCGAGCGCGTGACGATGGACAATCTGGACGACCGCGACAACGCAATTGTCGTCAGTGCGCGGCGCATCTTCTGGGATCCCGAGCGTGCCGCGTGGATGCTCGAGGACGGCACGTGGTCGGTGTTTCGCCGCACGGGCGACGAGGTGATTCAGGATACCGAGCGCATCACGCTGCGGCCGGCGCCCATTGTCGAGACGCCCGAGTCGCTGTTTGCGCTCGAGGCGGAACCCGAGACCTTCAGCGCCGCCGCGTTGGCCGGGCAGCTCGAACGTGCCCAGGCGCTGGGTCTGCGTGTGCAGGAGCGCTGGGTCGCCTATTGGGCGAAGTATGCGCAGCCGATGCTGCCCGCCATTATGGTGCTGCTGTCCATACCCTTCGCCGCCCGACTGCGGCGCGGCAACTTCGCCATGAGCTTCGGACTCAGCATTGGCATTGGGCTGGTCTATGTCTTCCTCTACTTCATGGGGCTGGGGCTGGGCTATCTGGGCGAGGTGCCGCCCTTTGTGGCCGCGTGGCTGGCCAATGGGGTCTTCCTGGTGGCGGGCGTGGTGCTCTTTTTGCGCACGCCCACCTAGTTGCATCGTGGTCGGCTGCCCAGTTTCGCCGGGGTTCAGGCCGATATGGTAAGGCCCAACGGCGGGTGCAGCGGGCGACGACGCGCCGGATGGTCACTTGATTGCTAGCCCGTGAAACCGCGCGGTACGCAGCACACGCCACGCCGGCCGCAATGCCAAGCGATGCATCCGGTTGCATGCGGGCGCGCATTGTGGCACTCTTGCGCGTCTGGAGCCAGACGCCTGCCGCGACTGGCGAATCGTACGTGGAACCGACCACGAGGAAGCGGCAGGCGGTAGTGTTTCGTCGTTCGCCTGGGCGTGTAGCTGGCATAAGCATGCGGTGGTGCCGTGGCTGCTTCTTGTGGCACCACCCGCGCGAGGACTGCCATGCGCCAGACGCCCCTCCATGATCTGTACGATGGCGAAGCGAAGATCGTTGATTTCAACGGTTGGGCACTGCCGGTTCAGTTTTCCGGCATCGTCGACGAGCACCATGCTACGCGCACGGCGGCCGGTCTCTTCGACTGCTCGCACATGGGCGAGTTTCTGATTCGCGGCCGCGACGCCATCCAGGCATTCAGCGACCTCACCTTGTCCGACTTCACCAACCTGAAGCAGGGCCGCTGCCGCTATAGCGCGCTGCTGAATGACCAGGCCGGCATCATCGACGACTGCGTAGGACTGCGGCTCTCGGAAGAGGAGTTGTACGTGGTCACGAATGCGGGGCCGCTGGAAGAGGTGAGTGCCTACATTACGCAGCACTGCCACGCCGCGGAAGACCTGACCCTCGACACGACGAAGATCGATTTGCAGGGTCCCAAGTCGCGCGAGGTCTTGCTGCGTGTGGGACTCGATGGCCTCGCCGATTTCCGCTATTGGTCCGGTGGACGTATCGACTACGAAGGCGTCGAGATTATCGTCACGCGCGCCGGGTACACCGGCGAGTTGGGCTATGAGTTGTTCGTGCCCAACATGCATGGGCCGCGTCTCTGGCAGACCCTGTTGAATCAGGAGGAAGTCTCGCCGTGCGGCCTGGGTGCGCGCGATACGCTGCGCACCGAGGTGGGCTATCCACTCAACGGCGAAGACCTGGCCGCGAACATCACGCCGCTCGAGTCGGGTATGGAGCGCTTTGTCGCGTGGGATACCGCGATGCCGGGCAAGGCCGTGCTCGAGGCCCAGCGCGACCGGGGCGACTATCGCCGGCTCGTGCCGATTCAGACCGCCGACCGGCGCGCGCCGCGCCATGGCTTCGTGCTGAAGCAGGGCGAGACGGAGGTCGGTGTGGTGACCAGCGGTACCTTCGGCCCCAGCGTGGGAACCGGCGTCGGGCTGGCGCGTGTTGACCCGGCGCTGTCCGAGCCGGGCACGACGCTGTCGGCTGGCCCGCGCGGGCTGGCGGTTACGGTGGCGGAGATGCCGATTTATCGTGAAGGAACCTGCCGGATGAAGGTCGCGTAGCCCGCCTTCGCCTGCGGTCGAAAAATAAACCTGGTAGCCGGAGTGTTTACAATGAATACTGAAACGTTGAAATACACTGAACAACACGAATGGATCGGCGAAGACGGCGGCGTTTACGTCATCGGCATTACCGATTACGCGCAAGACGCACTCGGCGACGTGACCTTCATCGAACTGCCGGAAATCGGCAAGGAAGTGTCGCAGAATGAAGAGACGGCCACGGTCGAATCGGTCAAGGCCGCCAGCGACATCTATGCGCCGGTGAGCGGCAAGGTGACCGCGGTGAATGAAGCGCTGGAAAGCGCGCCTGAGATGGTGAACAAGGACCCCTACGGCGAGGGGTGGTTCTTTAAGTTGGAAGGTGTCGACACCGGGCAACTCGAAAGCCTGATGGACGAAGGCGCCTACAAGAATTTCGTGGAAGGACTGCAATAAATATGAGTTGGATACCCACGACGGACAAAGAACGCGACGACATGCTGGCGGCGATTGGCGCCAGCAGCCTCGACGACCTCTTTTCGGTTATCCCGGAGGCGTTGAAACTGAAGTCCTGGGACATACCTCCCGGCATGAGCGAGATGGCGGTGCGTGAATTGTTCGAGAAGATCGCGGCGAAGAACCAGTCGAGCGCCGTGAGCTTTCTGGGCGGTGGTTACTACGACCATTTCGTGCCGGCCGCGGTGGACATGCTGAGCAGCCGCGCAGAGTTTTACACCGCCTATACCCCCTATCAGCCCGAATGTTCGCAGGGTACGCTGCAGGCGATCTACGAATATCAGACGGCCGTCTGCCGCCTCATGAATATGGAATACGCCAACGCCTCACTCTATGACGGCGGCACGGCGGTGTTCGAGGCGACGACCATGGCGGTGCGCGTGACCAAGCGCAGGCGCATTATGATCCACGGTTCGCTGAATCCGCGCTATCGCGCGATTCTCGATACCCACTGTGCGAACCTTGGGCTTGACCTGGTCGAAGGCGATGACCCCACCGACGCGGCCTGCGTCATCGTGCAGAATCCGGAATTTACCGGCACGGTGCGCGACTTCACGGACC
>CAYMLC010000414.1:0-3385 GCA_964390765.1 uncultured Nitrospirales bacterium | reverse complement strand
GGTAAGGTCGAGAAAGTCGTCGAGCGCCCCATGCCAGGTGAGCCAGCCAAAGACCGGCAGCGCCACGCCCGCACCGCCCAACGCGAAAGCGCCGGCCAGGTCGCGTGCGCCGCGCCACGTGGGGCGCTGGCCGGCATCGAGCACGAGGTAGCCGTAGAACAGCGGTAGCGCCACTAGCACCTGCGGCTTGAAGCCCGCCGCCACCCCCAGCAGAAAACCGGCCGCCACGCCGCGTGCGAACGCCGGCACGCGCGGCGGCAGGCTGAGCACGGCCAGCCCGAGGAAGAGCGGCGCCAGCAGAATGAAGTCGCGCTGGAACATGGCCGCAATGAAACCCAGATAGGCATAGCCGAAGAGCAGTGCGCTGCCCGCGGCGGCGAGCAGGCCGAAGCCGCGCAGCGCATAACCCAGCGCGCCCATGGCCACCCCCAGCAGCACCAGATTGGCGGTCTGCATGGCGGTGTCGCTCCAGCCCAGCAGCGCGCCCACCCACGCGTGGAAGAGAAACGTGAGCGGCATATTGATGTCGAAGATGTCGCGGTAGGGAATGAAGCCCGCTTCCTGTACCAGCCACCCGCAATACATGAACACGGCGGAGTCGTGTTGCATGGGCACGCCGTAGCGCAACCGCATCAGCCAGGCCAAGCCGAGCGCCGCCCCCAGCAACACCGCCGCCAGCAGGCCCTCGACCAGATTGTGCAGCGGCGGGCGTACGGGGCGATCCTGCAGCGGTGCGCTCATGCCTGGGCGCGCGCCGTGGCGCGTGGCGTGTCGCCGCCCGCATCCAGGTAGGTGCGGTACTGCGCGGCCGCGGCGGCTGGCTGGCCCGCGCCGTAATAGGCGTCGCCCAGCCACAGGTGCAGCGCGCGATAGTCGGGCATGTGGCGCTGGGCGCGCGTGAGCAAATCGATGGCCGCGTCCCATTCTTCCCACTGCAACATGCGGCCCACCTGGTCGGGCAGAATCTGGCGCAGGTAGAAGCGCGCGTTTTCGTTTTCGGGGTCAATCTCGAGCGACGCGAAGAAGCCGTCGGCCGCTTCCGTGCCCACCGCCATACCCCCGTAATAGGCCATCTGCGCGCGCAGGTCTTGCTGGCGTGCGCGTGCGCGCTGTTCGAGTGCGGCCCACACGGCGTCGGGGGTCTGCGTACGGTCCATCAGCACGGTAGGCGATTGCGCGAGCGGCGCCAGCGCCTCGAGTGACGGCACTATCTCGCGCTCGTACACCAGCTTGGGCGCTTCAAATTCGGCCCACGGCCGGTCGTCGGTCAGCAGGTGGCCGCCTTCGGCGAAGCGGTCGACCTGCGCGGCGTCCATCGCAAAGTGCGCCAGCAACTCCGGCAGATCATGGAAGCCCATTTCACGCAGCGCAGCCTGCAGGTCCGGCGGCGACAGGCGCCGCTGTGCCGCGGCGTAGTCGATGGTGAGCGGTTCGTTGCTGCCGATGAGGAAGAGGTCGGCGTTGATGAACCAGGCGCAGTAGTGCGGGAACGCCTGCGTGAAGGTATAGACGAGCGCGCGCACGAGTTCGGGATTCAGGCTGTGAAAGGGCACCCACTGCGAGACCAGCCCGCCCGGCCGCAAGCGTGCCAGGCAGTGCTGGTAGTACTCGCGCGTATAGAACGCGGCCACGCCGGAAACCGCCAGCGGCATCGGTTCGAAAGTGATCACGTCGTAGCGCTGTTCGGTAGTCAGCAGGACATTGCGGCCATCGTCGACGACGAAGCGCAGGCGCGCATTGCCGGCCACGCCCAGATTGTCGCGCGCGAAGAGCGGCGCCGCCGCAATGACCTCGGGCACAATCTCGACCGCGTCGATGCGCTCGAATTCCGTGAGCCCGAGTGTGCCCGCCGTAATGCCCGAGCCGAAGCACATGAACAGCACGCGCTCCGGCTCTTGCTCGAAGAGCAGCGGCAGTGCGCCCTGCAGCCGGTTCATGCGCACGCCCTTCTCGATCGAGGTGGTGGCCTGCACACGGTTGATCCACAGTACCCGGTCGCGGCCATCGGTGGTGTCGGCGGGCTCGCTCACGGCCACCGTGCCCTCGGTGCCTTCGGCGTAGTGGATGATGCGGTGGTCTTCGGGCAGATAGCCGGTGGCCAGCACGGCGTTGACATCGCCCGGCGCCTGCCACCACACCAGCACCCAGGCCAGCGCCCCCGCCACCGGCACCGCCACACGCGCCGGCAAGGGGGCGCGCAGCGTGTGCGCCAGCGCCAGCAGCGCCACCAGGGTGAGGCTGGCCGACAGCACCACCACGCCACCGTGCGTGCCCAGCAGCGGGATGACCGCAAAGCCGCCCGCTGCCGCGCCCAGCACGCCGCCGAGCGTATTGGCGGCGTAGAGGCGCCCCACGTCGCGCGCGGTGTGGCCCGCGCCACTGACGGCGCGCACGGCAAAGGGAAACGCTGCGCCGGACAGGAGCGTGGGCGGCAGCAGCGCGAAGAACGCGAGGATGAACTTGGTGGTGATGTCGCCGGCCCAGCCGCCACTGGGCAGGTTGAAGGTGTGGCGCACGATCTCGACCAGGGTGGCCGCCCAGGCCGGTGCATCCGCGCGGCCCAGCAGCAAGTCGGGCAGGACGGCGATAATCGGCAGCGTGCCCAGGCACACCAGTCCGCAGCCCGCCGCACACAGCATCGCGCAGACGGCGGCGGTGCGCGGTGCGCGGTTGGCCCAGGGCGCGGCGAGCGCACTGCCGAGCGCGATGCCCACCAGCAGCGTGGTCAGCATGGCGGTGTAGGCATAGGTGGTGCCGAGAAAGACAATGGCCAGCAGACGCGTCCACAACACTTCCAGCGCGAGCAGGCAGAAGCCGAACGCGGCCATGACCGCGAATACGGCGGCGCGGTGGGCCTCGTGCGGGGTGGCCGCCAGGGTCACGGTCTCGGCCGTGCGCACCTCGGCGGCCGGCGTATCGTGGCGGGCGAGCCCCAGCGCCACAATGCCGGCGCCCACATTGAGCGCAGCGCCCAGCAGCGTGGTCCAGGTGTAGCCCAGCGCGGCGACCAGATAGAAGCCGGTGATGAAGCAGCCGGCCACGGCGCCCGCCGTATTGGCGGCATAGAGCGCGCCGATGCGCCCGGCGGCGGGCCCGCCCTGGCGGGCCACGAAGCGGCTGAGCAGCGGGAGCGTGGCGCCCATGAGGAAGACCGGCGGCCCCAGCAAGACCAGGGCGAGCGCCGCCCGCAGCACCACGCCGCCCACGCGTGAATCCGCCACGGCGCCCAGCGCCTGCACCGCCGCGCCTTCGACCACATTCAACGAGACAATGAAGACGACGGCCCAGATGCCGATGGCGATCTCGAATACGCCGTACCACCAGACCGGTCGCGCGGTGCGCTGGGCCAGGCGCCCGCCCCACCAGCCGCCCAGCCCCAGGCCCA
>CAYMLC010000413.1:0-3404 GCA_964390765.1 uncultured Nitrospirales bacterium | reverse complement strand
GTAGCCAAACCTTTCACGACCCGCCGCTTAAAGCCGATGTATTCGTACTGCCGAGCATTGCTACGCCCGAATGGCAAGAGCAGTTCGGCATGGCGCTGCTCGAGGCGATGGCCTGCGGCGTGCCGGCGGTCACCACCTACAGCGGGGCGATTCCGGAGATTGTGGGCGATGCTGCCGCGCTCTGCCAGCCGAACGACTTCCTTGCGCTGTACGAGGCGATCAAGCGGCTCGCCCTCGATGATGCCGCGCGCGCCGACCTGGGCGCGCAGGGGCGCAGTCGCGTGCTGGCGCACTATACGCTCGAGCGCTATGCAGCACAGTTGAGCGAGGTCTACGCCGACCTGCTGCAACACGGGCGCTAGGCATGGCCCCGCCGCCGGCACACCGCTACGACCGCTGGCCCGCGCGCGTGCGGCGCCTGTTGGCGTGGCCGGCGCGCTCGGCCGTGGGCGCACCACGCGTGATCGTGGTGGACCTGTGCTGGCGCCTGGGCGACGAGGTAATGGCGCTGCCGGTGCTCGAAGCGCTGCGCACGCGCTATCCCGCCGACCACATCGCCGTGTTGGTCAATCACCCGGTGTTGTTTGCCGGGCATCCATTCGTGGACAGCGTAAACGACGTGCCGCGCCCGCCCGACCGCTGCCTGCTGCTGCGGGGCGTACCACGCACGGTGCCGCGCATCAACGCGTATGCGCGCAACGCCGGGGTGCCTGTGCCGCGCCTGCGACCGCACCTGTTCTGGGACGATTGGCACACGCCGCAGTTGGCACAATTGCCAGAGGGGCCGGGGCCACTCATTGCACTGGCGCCGGGCGCTGGCTGGCCCACGAAGCGCTGGCCCGCGCCACACTGGCAGGCACTGGCCGATGTGCTGCGTGCGCGTGGCTGCCGCGTGTTCGAGTTGGGGCTGGCCGATGAAAGCGCGGGTGTATCGCCCAGTCTGTGCGGGCAGACCGATGTGCGCGCGGCTGCGTGTGTACTGCACGCGTGCGACTTGTGCATCGCGTGCGACTCGGGCCTGCTGCACCTGGCGCTGGCGGCACACACCCCGGCAGTCGGCCTCTTCGGACCGACTGACCCGGAGATTCTGATCCAGGACGAGCCCAACTTTTTTGCCGTGCCGGCCAAGCGCCGGTGCGCCGCGCCGTGGAACGTGCCCGGTCCCGGGCCGGCGCGCGGCCAATGCCCGGAGGGGCCGCCCTGCATGGCCAGTATAAGCGTCGATGCTGTTGTGGCGGCGGTGGAGCGGCGGCTGCTGCTGCCGCCCGGTGCATGACGGTGCGCGTACTGTTCCTCACGCTGTATCCCGAAGCGGCGGCCAGTCCGCGCTACCGTGTGCACCAGTTTCTGCCCCACTTGCGGGCGGCCGGTATCGCGGCCGAGGTGGCCAGCCCGCTCGGCCATGCGCACTGGCAGCGCTTCACGAGTGGCCGGCATCGCGCGGCCTGGTACCACGTGTACGAGACGCCGGCCCGCCTGATGCAACTCCTGCGCGCGCGCCGCTACGCCGTGGTGGTGGTGCAGAAGGCGCTGACGACGCCACACGTACGCGGCTTTGGCGCGCTGCTGCGGCGGGTCGCGCGGCGCGTGGTCTACGACATCGACGACGCGGTGTACCTGGCGGCGCCGCACGCCTTGCGCGGCCCCTGGCGCGCGCTGGTGCAGCCGCGACAGATCACGTGGCTGGCCCGCCACAGCGACCTCGTGCTGGCGGGGAACCGCTGGCTGGCCGATGCGATGCAGGCGGCGGGCGCGCCGCGCGTCGTGCATTTTCCGACGGTGGTCGACGAGACGCGGTTTCTGCCGGCGCCTCATGCGCCTGATGCCTTGCGCCTGGTGTGGATGGGCAGCCCCTCGACCACGCCGCATCTGCGTGTGGCGGCGGACGCCCTGCGCGATGTGCCGGGCCTGGCCGCGCACCTGTACGGCGCGGCGCCGGAAGGCCTAGACTGGCCGGGCGCCACGCTGCACCCGTGGCGTCTGGAAACGGAGGTGGCCGCCTTGCAGCAAGCGACCGTCGGCATCATGCCCCTGACGCCGGGCGCCTGGACCCGTGGCAAGTGTGCGTTGAAGGCGCTGCAGTATATGGCGTGTGGCCTGCCGTGTGTGGCCACACCGTTTGGCGCGGTGGGCGACATCATCCGCCATAACGAGAACGGCCTCTTCGCGCAGACGCCAGCGGAATGGCGCGCGGCGATGGCGCAATTGGGCGACCCGGCGGAACGCGCGCGCCTGGGCGAGGCCGGGCGGGCCACGGTGGTGGCGGACTACAGCCTGGCGCAGGCGGCCCCCCGGCTGACCGCGCTGCTGCGTGAGGTGGCGTCATGATGCGCAAGCTGCTGCGGGTGGCCTACGTGCTGCCCACGATGAACATCGGCGGCACGGAGTTGCAGCTGCTTCACCTGATGCATGGCCTGACGCATGACTTCGAAGTGACGCTTGTCCTGACGCGCCAAGGCGGCACGCTCATTGGCGATGTGCGCCGCGCCGGCATCTACACCCGGGTACTCGACAGCGCCAGCGGGTGGGACCCGCGGCAGGGCCGCCGCATCTACCGTGCGCTGCGCCAGCACACGCCGCATATCGTGCACAGCTTCCAGTTCGGGTTTGATTACTGGGTCAATCGTGCGGCGCGGCGTGCCGGTCTGCCGCTCATTCTTTCGAGCCGGCGCCAGCTGGCCACGTGGAAACGGGCGCGGCATCTGTGGCTGCAACGGCGCGCCAACCGCTATGTCGACCACGTGATTGCCAACAGCCAGGCGGTGGCCGATTTCGCCGCGCAGCAGGAGGGCCTGTCTGCCCGCCAGCTGAGCGTGATACCCAACGGCATCAACGCCGATGACTACCTGAGCGAGACGCCGGTGCCGGTGTTGCGGCGGCGTTTCGGCCTGCCGCCGCAGGGCTTTGTGGTGGGCATGATCGCCAACTTCAGCCCGGTAAAGGACCACGCGCTCTTCCTCGATATGGCCGCGCGCATTCTGGCGGTGCGGCGCGATGTGCACTTCTTCCTCATCGGCAGTGGTCCGCTGGTGCACGCGATGGGCCGGCGCATCATCCATGCGGGCCACGAAGAGCATTTCACACGGTTGGCCACGGTCAACGAGATTGCCGATTGCCTGCGCGTGATGGACGTGTTCGTGCTGACCTCGCAGCAGGAGGGTTTTCCCAACGCGATTATGGAGGCGATGGCCGCGGGCCGGCCGGTGGTGGCGCCGCCGGTGGGGGGGATTCCGGAACTCGTGCGCGACGGCGAGACCGGGCGGCTGGTACAGCCGCGTACGGCGGAGGCCTTTGAGCAGGCGGTGCGCCATCTTCTCGATACGCCGGCCGAACGCGAGGCGCTGGGCCGGGCCGCCGCGGCTTACATACGCGCACATCTGACGCTCGATGCGATGGTCGCCGCG
>CAYMLC010000412.1:0-3405 GCA_964390765.1 uncultured Nitrospirales bacterium | reverse complement strand
GCCCCTGCTGGTTACCCTGGCCAGCGTCAGCCCGTGGCTGCTGACCCTGCTTGGCCCCGAATGGCAACCCGCCGTGACCGCGCTGCAGATCCTCTGCCTGCATGGTGTCGTGCGTGCCTTCGCTATTTTCGCGGGGCCCGTACTGCAGGCCGTCAACAAGCCGCAAATCCTGTCGGTGTACATCGGCATCTACTGCGCGGCTATTTGCGCCGCAGCAGGCGCCACCGGCGTCTTCATGCAAGAGGCGCCCGTGGCCGATGCACTGGCCGCGGTGGCGGCCGCGCGCGTTGCGGCCACATTGCTGGTGTACTTGCCGCTTGCCGTATATTTCTACGCGCACCACACCGGACTGCGGCCGCTGACCTTCGTCGCGCTGACGGGACCGGGCCTCGGCGCTTCAATCGCCAGCGCCGGGGCAATGTTCGCGACCAGCCGGGTGCTGCCCATCGGCCAGCTTCCACCGATTGTGCTGGTGATGCTGCTGGGCAGCGTGGCGGGGCTGGTGACCGTGGCGGTGCTCCTGGCGCTCGATGCGCGGCTGCGCACCTGGGCGCGCGCAGGCTGGCACCAAGTACGCCAGCGGGCGGTCAAGCCCGCGGCCTGATGGATGGGCCGGAACGAAAGAGCGGTATGGATTCTGGGCTCGTCAGTGTGATTGTGCCGGTCTACAATGCCGGCGCCTTTCTCGAGCGCGCGGTGGCCAGCCTGTTGCAACAGTCTTACCAGCCGATGGAAATCATCGTGGTCGACGATGGCAGCACCGACGGCGCCGTCGATGCGCTGGAAGCCCGCCACGGGGCGCGCATCCGGGTGTTGCGTCAGCCCAATCGCGGCAAGCCCAATGCCCTCAACCACGCGCTCTCGCTGGCCCGGGGCGAGTTCTACGCCCTGCAGGACGCCGACGACTACAGCCACCCCGAGCGCATCGCGCGGCAAGTGGCCGAGCTGCAACGCTACCCCGAGGTGGCCGGGGTCTTGTGTGGCTATCAACTCGTGCTCGATGGCCAGCACCATGCGCCGCGCTTTCGCACGAAAGACGAAGCCCGCTGCCGGGCCGACATCGAGGCGTTCCGCATGCCCGGCCACGACCCCACGGCGATGTACCGGCGCGCGCTGGTGGACGGGCTGCAATACAACGAAGACCTGCCCGTGGTCGAGGGCTACGACTACGTGCTGCGTGTGGGGGAGCAACGGCCCCTGCGCGTGCTGGGCGCCTGCCTGTATGCCTATCGCGTGCACCAGGACACGGTGACCAAGCGCGACCCCGAACGCCGCACGCGCCTCTTGCACGCGGCCAAGGAACAGGCGGCCCAACGGCGCGGTGTTCCCCTGCCCGAGACGGCGCGGCGGCCGCTGCGCGGGCGGCGCCTGCGCGACAACGACCTGATGTCGATCTTTATGGAGAGCGTGGCGGACCTGCGCTATGCGGGGCGGCGGCGCGAGGCACTGGTGTGCGGCATGGCCTGCGCGGCATGCTGTCCCCACGAAGCACACTACTACCGCCCGTTACTGGCGGCGCTGGCGCCGCTGCGGCTGTATGAGAGGGCGCGGCCGGTGCGGCGGCCCCTCATCGTTCCCGGCGAACATCAGCAATTGTTCGATTAGGCAGCGCGAAACGAAGCAGAGGTGCTGAATGCCCGAGCGCATTCTCGTCATCACGGCGGCCCACAATGAGGCCGACTACATCGAGCAGACGCTGCGCTCGGTCAGCGCACAGACCCGCCCGCCGGACCGCTGGCTGCTGGTCGACGATGGGTCGACCGATGCGACTGCGGAACGGGTGCGCGAATACGCGGGCCGGCATCCCTGGATTACACTGCTCACGCACGCGCGCGAGGCAGGCCGCAGCCTGGGCTCGAAAGTGGCCGCCATCGACTTCGCACTGAGGCATACGCCGCTTGACGGCTACACCCTCTTGGGCGTGCTCGACGCCGACATTGTGCTGCCGCCCGACTACTACGCAGTGCTGGCCGGTGCGTTCGCGGACGACCCACAGCTCGGCCTGGCCGGCGGCCTCACGTGTGAAGAAGAGAATGGTGAATTCGTGCCGCGCGCCTACAACGCGGCGGGCCGTATCCAGGGCGCCATTCAGGTTTTTCGCACGTCATGCTGGCATGACATTGGCGGTTATCGCCCGCTGCGCCGCGGCGGCGGAGACAGCACCGCGCAGTACATGGCAGAGATGCACGGCTGGACGGTGCAGCGCTTCGATACGCTGCGCGTGAACCACCTGCGGCCCGAAGGCACAGCGGGCAAGGGGCCACTGGCCACGCGCTTCTACCAGGGACTCAAGGACTACGCGCTGGGCTATCACCCGCTGTTCGTGCTGGCCAAGTGCGCCTACCGCGCCGGCGAGCCGCCGCTGCTGGCCGGGGCAGCCGCGCGCGCCTGGGGCTATTGCTACGGCGCACTCACCCGCGAGCCACGGCCGCTGCCGCCCGAGGTGATGCAGTACGTGCGGCGGCAGCAGTTGGCGCGCTTCAACCCCAGGCGAGGCTAGGCAGGCGCAAGGCGATGCGCGGGCGCGCCCGCCGCGCCAGATACGCCGCACCCAACCCGCCAAACACCAGGGCCGTCGAACCCACCGGTACCTGCGGCGTATCTTGCGCGTCAAAGGGGTCGTTGCCCTTGGCGACTTCGTTGCCATCGCTGACGCCGTCGCCGTCGGAATCGTGGTCCAGAAAGTTGGGCAGGCCATCGCCGTCCACGTCTTCGTTGGCGGCGCCCTCGTCCTTGTCGGCCAGCCCGTCGCCGTCGCTGTCCCAGTCGAGGAAATTCGGCTGACCATCGTTGTCGCGGTCGCCGGCGCCCTCGTCGGCGTCGAGCAGGCCATCGCCGTCGGCGTCCAGATCGTTGTCGTTCAGGTCACCATCGCCGTCGTGGTCGTAGTCGCCCTCCACATCACGCGGGATACCATCGCCATCGGCATCGTCGGGCGGCAACTCGTAGGCGCCCATGTCGAAGCCTGCGCGCTGGGGCCGGGCGATAGCGTTCTTGTCATACGTGGCGCTACCTGGCAAGGCAATATCGATCCCGGGCGAATCCTCCGCCAGCCGGTAGTCGTGGTTCTCCGGGTCCACAAAGACGGGCGCAACGTCGACCAGGTCATCGTCGCTGTCGTATTGGCGCGCGTTACTCGGATACACGAGGTTGAAGCCGCCCTCAATCACCGCGCCCTGCTCGGCCCAGTAGTTCGTACCCGCGCGGTAAAAGATGTTGTTCTGCACCACGCCCGTGCTGAACTCGCGGAAGCCCGCGCCGTTGTGCATGAGGTCGACAAAGGTGTTGTGCTCGACGCGGATATCGAGCACCTGCTCCTTCGCCAGGATTCCCCACGCTCCGCCGATGCGCCCGCCGATAAACACGTTGTTGCGAATGGTAATGTCGCGCACCTCGGCCCCGGGA
>CAYMLC010000411.1:0-3407 GCA_964390765.1 uncultured Nitrospirales bacterium | reverse complement strand
GTCATCGTCGACGACGGCAGCGAGACAGTGGTGGGCGACCCCACGTCGTTCACCTTGAACGTGGGCGATAACGACGGCGGCCGCACCAGCAAATACGGCACGGCGCAAGCCTTTCGCTATGCCGCCACCGGAGACCCCGACGCCAGGCAGCGCGCCCAGGCAGTCTTCAAGACGCTGCAGTTCCTCGTCGATATTACGCCAATGCCCGGCTTCCCGGCGCGCAGCATCCTGCCGGTCGCGGGCCATCAAGACCCGAACATCGGCTACGGCGAAGCCTTTAATCTGCGCCGCCAGCGCGAACGCGACCCCTTGTGGAAAAACATCACCCCGCGCTGGCCCAAGAGCGCCGATGGCAACTACTACTGGAAATGCGACACCAGCTCTGACGAGATCGTCAGTCACTTCTTTTTCCTCGACAGCTACTACGCGCACGTGGCGGAGAGCGAAGAGGAAGTGGCCGAGGTGCGTGCGTTGACCCGGGCCATGGCCGACCATTTGGTCGACAACGGCTTTAAGCTCATCGACCACGACGGCAAGCCCACGCGCTGGGCCAACTGGTCGCCCGAGAAACTGAACACGCTGCGCTCCTGGCCCGACCGCGGCCTGAAGTCCATGCAGATGCTGTCGTTCCTGGCGGTGGCGGAACACATCACCGGCGATACCAAATACGCCGAGGCGGCGGCTTATCTGCGCGACACGCACCAGTACCACATCAACGCCATCCGTGCGCGCTGCGTGTTTCCACCCGCGCACGTGGTGCCCTGGGACGACAACCAGGCGTTGTCGTGCCTCTACACCCTGCTACGCCACACCGATGACCCCGAACTGCTGCTGAATTATCAGGCCGCGCTTTACCGGAACTGGCTGTTCGTTGAGCGCCACACCGACGCCTTCTACAACGCCGTGTTCCTCGCGCATTGGCCCCAGGCGCCCGACCCGATTCTCGAGGCGGGGCCCGTGGACCGCGCCGAAGTGCTGGGCGATGCCGTCGCCATGTTGCGCCACATGCCACACGACCTCGTGAATTGGCCGGTGCAAAACACCCACCGTCTCGATATCACGCTCGACCCCACGGGCGGCGGCCAACCCGATGACCACGGGTGGGGGCACGACGCCGACGCTCTACCCATCGACGAAATCCAGCGTCTTTTCCTCAGCGGCTGGCACTTCAACCTCGACGACGGCGGCGACGGCACCACCGAAATGCCCGGCACCCAATATCTCTTGCCGTACTGGATGCTCCGCTACCACGGCCTCATCGAGGCCGGCGAAGCGTAAGGACCGCGCCAGAACGCAGACCCCACCGCTGTGCGCGTCGCGGTAGGCGAGGGGCGGTTGTCCTGCAGCGAGCGGTGCAATCGGCGGATGTCTGCTCTCCGCCTCGCTACTTCGTCAGCGTAAACGCGTCGTGCACTACGCCATCCTTGTCGATGGCCTTGTACTCCAGCGTGTCCCCATCGATCCGCACCGCGGTATACAGCGCCACCCCGCTCTTCTGCACCGCCACATACGGCTCGTCCGGCAAGTCGCGTTCGCTGTTGGGAATGGCGATGGTAATGACATGGGTGGTGCCGTGGCCCTCTTCCACCGGCTGGCCCTGCGCCATGGGCTTGCTGCGCATGTAGTAGTGGATGTGCCCTTCGAAGGTCAGGTCGACGTCGTACTTGTCGAAGAGATAGCCCCACAGACTCTTGATTTCGGGGTAGGGGTGCTCATAGTTGTACGGGGGAAAGTGATACATCACGACCTTCCAGTCCGCGTCGGTATTCGCCAGTTGCGCTTCGAGCCAGGCCGCCTGCTCCATAATCGGCAACCCCGAATCCAGCACGACGAACAAGGCATTGCTGTACTCGAACGCGTAGACGCGCTCCGGCTCGAGATGGCTGGGGCCATTGAGCGGCAGTGCGTGCGCCGCGCGCCACATGTCCGCGCCCAACCCATCGATCACATCGTGGTTGCCGAGGGCCGGCATCAGCGGCCAGCGCTGCGTCAAGGGCGCCCCCGTGGCAAAGAAGCGGTCCCAGTGGTCGCGGTATTGCCCCGTGCCCACCAGGTCGCCCGCGATTAGTTGAAACGCCGCATCGGGGTAATCGCGCAGGGCCGCCTCGGCCACCGGCGCCCACGGCTCCATGCTCTGCGTATCGCCAAACGCGATAAACGTGAACGGCTCGGGCGCGGCCGGCGCCGTGCGGAACTTGGACCACGCGCTCCAGTCGCCACCCGACGCCGAACCCACCTGGTATTCGTAGGCTGTACCCGGCTGCAGCCCGCGCAATTCAACCACGTGCCGGTGGCAATAGCGGTCGTTTGCCAGGAACCGGTCCTCCACCACCGCGTGCTCGGCCGCCACCTCGCGCAACGTGTCGCCTTCGCCCTGCACGCGCACCCGGACCACACCATCCGTCACCGCGGTGTTCGTGCGCCAAGACACGGTCTGCGTCGTCTGCGGCGCACCGGTCCACGACAGTGTCACCTGGTCCGGCGCCGGCTGCGACGGGTGAGGTGTCGTGCGGAAAGCGCCGATCAGGTGCGCCGCGCGCGCACGCCCGCGAATCGTGGTCAGATAGTGCTGGCCACGCAGGGCCTCCGGCACCTCCTCCAACACCAGGCTCGTCCAATCGTGATAGACCGAGGCGCCCGGATGCAGCCGCCGCACCTCGAAGCGCGCAGGCAAGACGTCCGTCAATGTGAGTGAGGCCTCCGCGTCTTGCGCGGCCACGCTGACAAAATAGTGCTGGCGGTGATTGCCGAAGCCATTGATGCCGAGGCCTACCGGCCCGGCCGGATAGTCGCGCTGCCACACCTCGTAGACCCAGCCCTGGCTGTTCGTCACCGTCCGATCCGTCTTCTCGAAGCCCGCCTCCGGCATCCAGAACGGCATCGACGCCTGGCCGGCATGGCGCAGGACCGACACCGTCGCCGGCACGTTTACCCGAAACTGCACGTGCCGCGTGGCCAGGGCCTCGCGCTCCGCCGGGGTAATGAAATCCAGAATCGCCGCCTCGTCCAGCGCCTTCAGCTCTTCGAGCGAATGCGTCTGATACAGGCGGCTCACAATCTGGTCCATGGCGGCATCCACCGACAACGGCTCCGCCGCAACGGCACCCGTTCCGCAGGCAATCAGCATCGCGCTCAGCATAAGGCCTTTCACTCGCAACATGTATGGTGTCTCCCAACGTTGTTCCGGCCCGCCCAACGCACGCTAGGCACGCCATGTTCAGAATGCGTGAGCGCCTCGGCGACCAGGCGCGCCTGCCGCAGGACCACGGCAAATAAAAAACGGCACGGGCGCGCGAACACACCGGTACCGTTCAAGCTGTGCACGAAAAATGTACGAGAAGAAATGGCGTACCCGCAGGGATTCGAACCCCGAACCTTCTGATCCGTAGTCAGATGCTCTATCCAAT
>CAYMLC010000410.1:0-3419 GCA_964390765.1 uncultured Nitrospirales bacterium | reverse complement strand
CAACGTTTATCCCTGGCACGTGCCCGAAGTACTGCGCGCGGAATGGGGCGCACCGTTCTCAAAGGAGGGGGGCGAGGATTTGAGCACGCTGCTGGGCGACCTGCTGAACGCCAGCAACCACCTGCACCACCCCCGCTATATCGGCCACCAGGTATGCGCGCCGCTGCCGATCACCGCCGTTGCCGGGCTGGCCGCGGCCCTGCTGAACAACGGTATGGCCGTCTATGAGATGGGCCCGGCCGGGGTGGCCATGGAACAGGCCGTCGTGCGCTGGATGGCACAGTCGCTGGGTTTCGACGAAAAAGCCGGTGGCACGCTGACCTCGGGCGGGAGCGCCGGCACGCTGACGGCCCTGCTCGCCATGCGCAGCGCGATGCAGACACGCCACAGCGGCAACGGCCACGCGGGCGCCCTGCCCTGTGTGCTGGTATCGGACCAGGCCCACTACGCCGTGAAGCGCGCCGTGCAGATCATGGGCTGGGGCGACGCTGGCGCGCAGCCCGTCGCGACCGACGCGCGCTATCGCCTGCGGCCCGATGCCCTGGCCGCGGCCCACGCGCAAGCGGAAGCGGCCGGACGTAAGGTCTATGGCGTGGTGGGCAACGCCTGCTCGACTGCCACCGGCAGCTACGATCCGCTGAACGCCATCGCCGACTACTGCGCCGAGCATGGGCTGTGGTTCCACGTGGACGCCGCGCACGGGGGTGCGGCATGCCTGAGCGGGCGCCACAGACATCTGCTGGATGGCGTCGCGCGGGCGGACTCGGTGGTCTGGGACGCGCACAAGATGCTGCTGACGCCCGCGCTGGTGAGTGCCGTGTTGTTCCGCCGCGAGGCCGACAGCTATCTCCCCTATCAGGCCGAGGCCAGCTACTTGTACCGCCACCAGGCGCAAGACGAGTGGTACAACCTGGGCCATCGCACGCTCGAGTGCACGAAGTACATGGCGGCATTCCGGCTCTACGCGGCGTTGCGCCAGCACGGCACGCAATTCTTCGCCGACTACGTGGCCACGATATACGACCGCGCACAGGCCTTCGCCCACGCCATCGACGCCGCGCCCGACCTCGAGCTGGGCTGTTGGCCCGACGCCAACATCGTGTGCTTCCGCTACGCGCCCGGCGGCACCGGCGATGTATCGGCCCTGCAAACCCGCATCCGCGATACGCTCCTGCGCGAGGGCAGCTTCTACATCGTGCAGACCGGCCTGCGCGACGGCACCTACCTGCGCTGCACCCTCATCAATCCGCTGACCACCCAAGCCGACCTGCACGCCCTGCTCGCCCGCGTGCGAACTGTGGGTCAGGAAGCCCTGCGCGCGGCAGTGTAGGCGCTAAAGCTTTCATGTCCCCCGCTCCCCCGCACTATTTGATGACCAGGTTCACCATCTTACCGGGCACGTAGATTTCCTTCACCACCTGCTTGCCTTCGGTGGCGGCGGCGATGCGTTCGTCGGCTCTGGCCGCGGCGAGCACGTCGTCCTTGCCGGCCTGGGCGGCCACCTGCACCTTGGCGCGCAGCTTGCCGTTGATCTGCACGGGCATCTCGATGTGGTCCTCGACGAGTAAGGCCGCGTCGTATTCGGGCCACGGCGCATAGGCCAGGGTACCCGTATGCCCCAGCCGCGCGTACAACTCTTCGGCCATGTGCGGGGCAAAGGGCGCGAGCAAGAGCAGGAAGGTCTCCGCCACGTCGCGTGGCACGTGCGTGGCCTTGTTCGCCTCGTTCACAAACTCCATCAGCCGCGCGATGGCGGTGTTGAACAGCAACCCCTCGATGTCGTTGGTCACCGCCTTGATCGTCTTGTGCAGCGTCTTGGTCAGGGCCTCGTTCGGCGCATCGGTAATCTTGTCCGACACGCCACCCGCTTCCCCGGCAAACAGAAACCATGCGCGTTTCAGAAAGCGGTGCACGCCCTGCACGCCGTCTTCGGTCCACGGCTTGTCGCGGTCGAGCGGCCCCATGAACATCTCGTACAGCCGCATCGTGTCCGCGCCGTAGCTGCCCACCACATCGTCGGGGTTGATGACGTTGTAGCGCGACTTCGACATCTTCTCCACCTGCGTGTTGAGCGGTGTGCCGGTTTCCTTGTCGACGTACTGGTCGCCGCGCTTCTCCGCCTGCTCGGGGTAGTAGTAGCGGCCATTCGCATCGCGATAGCTGTAGGCCAGGATCATCCCCTGATTAAACAGCTTCTGAAACGGCTCCTTGGTCGACACGTAGCCCGCGTCGTACAGCACCTTGTGCCAGAAGCGCGAGTAGAGCAGGTGCAACACCGCGTGCTCGGCGCCGCCGATGTACAAGTCGACCGGCATCCAATACTGCTCCGCCTCTTTGCTCCAGGCGGCGTCGCCATTGCGTGGGTCGCAGAAGCGCAGGTAGTACCAGCAACTGCCGGCCCACTGCGGCATCGTGTTCGTCTCGCGCTGGGCGGGCGCGCCCGTCTCGGGGTCGGCCGTGTTCACCCAGTCTTCGGCACGCGCCAGCGGCGGGCGGCCGTCGGGCGTGGGCTTGTAGTCGTCGAGCACGGGCAAGGTGATGGGCAGGTCGCGCAGGGGCACGGTCTTCACCGTACCGTCCTCCAGCCGCACCAAGGGGAAAGGTTCGCCCCAATAGCGCTGCCGGCTGAACAGCCAGTCGCGCAGCTTGTAGTTCACCGTGCCGCGGCCCTTGCCCTCCGCTTCCAGCCACTGCGTGATCGTCCGCTTCGCGTCGTCCACGCCCAGCCCGTCGATTCGCGGCGAGTTCATCAGCACACCGTCGCCCGCCCACGCCTGCTCGCCGATGTCGATGCTGGCATCGCCATGGTCGATGACCTGCGTAATCGGCAGGTCGTACTTGCGCGCGAAATCGTGGTCGCGTTGGTCGTGCGCGGGCACGGCCATGATCGCACCGTAGCCGTATTCCGCCAACACGTAGTCCGCAATGTAGATCGGCACCTCGGCATCGTTGACCGGGTTCACCGCGTACGCGCCAGTGAAGACACCCGTCTTTTCGCGCTCGTCGGCCATGCGGTCTTGCGCGCTCTTCTTGGCCGCCGCCTGCACATAGGCGTCGACCTCGGCACGCTGCGCCTCGGCGGTCACCTCGGCCACCAGCGCATGCTCGGGCGCCAGCACGCAATAGGTCGCGCCGTAGAGCGTATCGGGACGTGTGGTGAAGACCGTGAACGTGGCGCCGGTCCCGGCCACCCCAAAGGTCACGTCGGCCCCTTCGCTGCGGCCAATCCACTCGCGCTGCATCGCCTTGATGCCCTCGGGCCAATCCAGCTCGTCGAGGTCGTTGAGTAAGCGCTCAGCGTATTCGGTAATGCGCAGCATCCACTGGCGCATCGCCCGCTTCTCGACCGGGTCGCCGGTCTCGACATACTTTCCGTCTTTCACTTCCTCATTGGCCAGCACCGTGCCCAAGGCGGGACA